>CAITUF010000239.1 GCA_903895475.1 uncultured Opitutia bacterium
CTGGGATAGCCGAGAGATTGGCACGCTACCAGTGCAGAGCGGTGGCCGCGTCATCCCCTTGGAAACACTCGCCAGTGGCTCCTTGCTCCAGATGCGTGCGCGCCGCGAAATCGCCCTCACCGAACTAGAAGCCACCGCCTTTGGTAAAAAGCCTTCGACTTGGACCGCGGAGGAAAAGTCAGCCATTGCGGAGCAGTTCCCTGAACTCACCGATAGCCTTAAGCAACAGTTAGAAAAGCGCCCGGTGCGACTCAAGGGACGCACGCTGGCCGCACATGACTGGCTCATCGAAGTCGGCTTCCGCGCTTCCATCGCCCGCCAGTTGCCCACCTTCCGCGTCGACCACCCCGTGGTCCTAAAGATGATGGGGCGCGACCCAGAGAAAACCAAGTTCGTCAGCTGGGATGACATCCTAAAGAACAGCAAGGCGCTCACCGATGCCGCGGCCAAATCGCGTCAACGCGCCCAAGCCGATCGCGAAGTGGAGGACCGAGCGCTCCTTCAGCTCGAGTCGGCGGCCCGTCAGTATGCCCTGCTATCGATGACATTCATGCCGGGCGATCTCCCGGCCGACATCGCCCCCCAGCGCGAATACCAAGCTTGGCTAGGTGCCCTCAACCGCGCCGCCGAGGAGATGCAGAAGAATCGCGGAACCTCCGCCGCCGCTCCGGCCTTCGACAAAGAACTCCAAGAGACGCTGAAGGCCTTGGTCGAACGTTACCAAGATTTCGCCCGAGACGGCGCCATCCGCATCGTCCCGCCGAAGGACCCTACAACCACCACCGCCTGGGACAACCTAGGGACCGCCTTGCTGGCGGTGATCAACGATCGTAACGCCCACCGAGCCGCCCTCGCCCCGGATGGCGTCGTGACTCGCTACGCCATCTTCTGCGTCGCTTGGCGGGAGGGTGATGATCTCGCCTGCAGCGAACAAATTAGCGCACTCAACGCCTCCTTAGCCGGCACCTGGTCGACACGCGCGAATGCGGAGACTTCTTTTAGCCGCCTGCAGCCGTTCTACTGGTTGTTAATCGCCTACATGTTAATTGTCCTGCTCGTCCTCTGGACTTGGGCCGCAAACAGCGAAGGGCCGCGCACCTGGGCGTATATCCTGCTTGTCACTATTTTCATTCTGCACACCGCAGCCTTAGGCTACCGCATGTGGCTCCATGAGCGTCCGCCAGTGACCAACCTCTACTCTTCCGGGATCTTCGTGGCCTGGGGCGCTGTCCTGCTTGGCGTCATCCTGGAACGCCTCTGGAAGAACGGCATCGGCGCCATGGCAGCTGGCCTCAGCGGCTTCCTCTCGCTCATCGTCGCCCATAACCTCGGCCTCTCGGGTGAAGATAATTTGGAAAGCGTCCGGGCGGTACTCGACTCCAACTTCTGGTTATCGACGCACGTGACGACCGTAACGATCGGCTATTCCGCGACCTTCGTGGCTGGCCTGATTGGCGCGATTCACCTCTGTCTCCGCGCCTTCAAGTCCGACTACAAGGACGGCGACGCACTCGCCCGGGCGGCCTACGGCATCCTCGCCTTTGCGCTCATTGCTAGCTTCATCGGCACGATGCTGGGTGGCATCTGGGCGGACCAGAGCTGGGGCCGGTTCTGGGGCTGGGATCCCAAGGAAAATGGTGCCGTCCTGATTGTGATGTGGTGCGCCGTCTGCCTCCACGCTCGCTGGGGTGGCTTGGTGCGCCGCGAAGGGCTCATGCAACTCCTCATCTTTGGTAATATCGTGACCGCTTGGTCCTGGTTCGGCACCAATCTCCTCGGCGTGGGCCTCCATAGTTACGGCTTCACGGAGTCAGGCGCAATCTGGCTCTACTACATCTTCGTCCCGTCACAGTTGGCGTTAATCGCCGTGGGCTGGCTCCCCGCCCGCGCCGCTAAGTCCGTTAAGACGGCATGACCGACCAACCCGCCCTCGCATGGTTCTGCGTGAAGGCCAAGCCTCGTCAAGAGGCCGTGGCCGTCCGCAACCTGCGAGCGCTGGGTCCAGTCGAACTGGTCTTCCCACGCGTCCGCCGCACCCGCCGCGGACATGAGAAGAACCGCGAGGTCGTCGAGCCCCTCTTCCCCGGCTACCTCTTCCTCCGCTACGACGCGGCGGAACTCAACGGCACGGTCCGGAGTACCCGTGGCGTCCTTCACCTCGTTGCCAAAAACGGCCAACCCGTCGAAGTGGACGTCAAAGTCATCAACGAACTGCTCGCCCTCGGGCCTGACGCCATCCTCTCGGCCTTAGACGAAGAACTGCAGATTGGGGCCAAGGTGCGCATCGTGCGCGGCATCTTCGCGGGCTCCGAAGGCGAAGTTCTCCGTCTCGAGACGCCGCAGAAACGAATCGCGGTGCTTCTCTCCTTACTCGGCTCAGACCAGCCCGTCGAACTCTCCTCTGAAGATGTCGAAGGGCTTCCGAACGAAGACGCCTAAACACTTGCCAAGCTATGATTCAAGACCAGCTCGTCCAATCCGCACATTACGAAGGCTTACATCCGTCCTTTCCCCAAGCCTTCGCCTGGCTCAAGGCCTTCGATCCGCAGACGCCGGACGGAAAATATGAGATTGCGGGGCCCACCCTGACCGCCGGCGTGCAGCGCTACACCACCAAGCCCGACGCCGAAAAGAAATGGGAAGCCCACGAGGTCTTTGGCGACATCCAGGTCGTGTTCATGGGCGAAGAGTACTGCGGCCACACCGATGTGCGCACCCTGACGGTGACCGAACTCTATAAGCCCGAGAAGGATGTCGCGAAATACGCCCACCCGCTCCAACCGACGACCCGTCTGCATTTCCGCCCGGGCACCTTCACCATCTTCTACCCTCAGGACGGCCACCAACCCGGCGTCATGGTCGAACAGCCGGGCGAAGTCCTGAAGGTCGTCATCAAGTTCAAGGTCTAGGGACACGGTTTGGCCTCGATAGCCGCTGGTTGGCATTCATCGTAAAGCCACCCCACCCCGCCATGCGTAGCTTCCTTGCCCTCCTGTTCACCCTTTCCCTCGCTAGTGCCCAGGAGACCACCCGCATCCGCGACGTCATCTACCAGAAACGCGATGGCTTTGCGCTCACACTGGACGTCTTCACACCAGCCAAGCCTAATGGCGCGGCGATGATTAAAATCGTGAGCGGGGGTTGGAACTCTAATCACAATGGCATCGGTGATGGCGGCTGGACGAAGTCCGGCTACACGACCTTCGTCGTGGTGCATGGCTCGCAGCCGCGCTTCCATATCGACGAAATCGTGACCGACGTACAGCGGGCGGTGCGTTTTGTGCGGGCTAACGCCACCACCTACGGCATCGACCCGAATAAAATCGGCGTCACCGGCAGCAGCGCCGGCGGACACCTCTCGCTGATGCTCGCCGTCAAGGGCGACGCCGGTAATGCGAAGGCTCCGGACCCCATCGACCGAGCGAGTAGCGAGGTGCAAGCGGTCGCCTGCTATTACCCACCGACCGACTTCATCAGTTGGATCACTGAGAACGACGGTCTCAACGGCGTCGGCCCGCTCGCCAGTCGCAAGCCGGCCTTTGGTTCAAAAATTGACACCCCAGAAGGCATGGCCGCGATGGGCAAGGCGCTATCGCCCCTGACGTGGGTTAAGAAAGCCCAACCGCCAATCTACATTGTCCAAGGGGACAACGACGTCCTCGTGCACTTCAGCCAGGCCCTGCGTTTCCAGAAGAAGTCCACCGACGCCGGTGCTACCTGTGAGGTCCTCATCCGCGAAGGGGCGGGCCACGGAGGCTGGAAAGAAATGGGTGAAGACAACGCACGCATGGCCGAATGGATCGACCTGCACCTCTTGAGCAAGCCGCCCGCCAAGCCCTTCAATAATTCGGTCTCTAAACTTCCCAGCACGACCCCGGCAAAGAAGTAGGTCAGGCCAGGGGCAGGTAGGGATGGGGGCTAGCGGTTACACCTTTGCATCCGTACTTCCGCGTACCTCCCCTGATCGGGGAGAACCTACGCCCTTTCCCTTGGCTAGGCACCCAGTTGCTCATGTGACTCCCAAGCCATCTCTTTCTCTTGCGACCTAACCACTGACTTCCTAAACCTACCCTTATGTCTTCTGGTTGCCGCCTCATCCTCGCCCTCGACGTCGAAACGAAGGAAGAAGCCTTGGCTTTGGCGCGTCCCTTGGCCGGGAACTTGGTCTGGGTGAAGCTCGGCCTCCAACTCTTCACCCGCCACGGTCCCAGCATCGTCGACGAATTTCATGCGCTCGGTTTCAAGGTCTTCTTGGACCTCAAACTGCACGACATCCCCAACACGGTAGCCTCGGCCATCAAGAGCCTCAAAGGTCGCCCTTGTTCACTACTGACGCTACATGCAGCTGGTGGCCCTGAAATGATCGCCCGTGCCCGTGAGGCGGCCGACATCGCCCTCCCCGACTGCCAACTGCTGTCGGTCACGGTCCTCACCTCGATGGACCAAGCCCAACTCACGGCCATCGGCGTCCAACGCACCCCTGAAGAGCAGGTCCGTCTCCTCGGCCGCATGGCTATTCAAGCGGGTTCGCACGGCCTCGTCTGTTCGCCGTTGGAACTCCCGATGCTCCGCGCAGAACTGGGCACTGATCCCGTGCTGGTTACACCAGGCATTCGCTATCCCGATGCCGCGGGCGACGATCAGAATCGGGTGATGACGCCCGCTCAAGCGGCCGCCGCGGGCGCTAGCTTCATCGTGGTCGGTCGGCCGATTCTTAAGGATAAGGACCCGGCCGCCAAGACCCTGCAGATTCGCCGTGAAATCGGCGAAGCCTCGTGAGCGCGCCCGACGACATTCTGATTCTCCTCGCTGCAGGTTCCGCCCAGCGGATGCAGGCGACCGTCGACGACAAGATTACCGCCCCACTGGCTGGGCTGCCCGTCTTCCTGCATTCGCTTAAGACCTTCCAAGCCACCGGCTTGATTAGCCGAGTGGTTATCACTTACCGCAACGAGGAGCAAAAAGCTCGGATGCTGACGATGCTCGCGGCACACCCTAACGGGGATCTACGTATCGACTTCGTTCCCGGTGGCGACTCGCGGCAGGCATCGGTCTTGGCTGCGCTGACGGCCTGCGAAGGCCATACCGGCCTCGTTCATATCCACGATGGCGCCCGTCCGCTCGTGACGGCCGAAGCCATCCGCAAGGTCCGCGAGAAAGCCCACGAGATGGGCGGAGCCATCCTCGCTGGCCGGGCCGCCGACACCGTCAAAATCGCCAAAGAACACTCGGCCTCGGTGGGCAGTTCGCCCGACCGAGCCTTGGTCTGGACCGCGGAAACGCCTCAAGTCTTCCGTACGTCCATCGTTCTAAAAGCTTACCGTAAAGTTGCTGAACTCGGTCGCAAAGTTACCGATGACAGCTCCGCCGTCGAATTTGTCGGGCAAGATGTGGCCTTAGTGGAAAACCCGTCCGTCAACTTGAAGCTTACGCGGCCCGCCGATTTCGTCCTCGCCGAGGCGATTCTAAAGACGCGCTAAGCGCTCAGTAGCCGGACTGGCGTAGGACGAGGTCGAGCTTGGTCTGGAAGTCGGCGATGTCTGGCTGGCTGGGACGATAACCAGGGACGCGTGGGACGACACCTGGGCGGCCTTCCATATCGATATACCAATCGGCTAACTGGCCATCGGAGAAAGTTACCGATCCACTGACCATCGTGGCCTCGCGAGCCAAAGCGTCGATTTCGACCTTCACGTTCGACGGACCGACCGGGACGGCATCCGCTGGAGCCGCCGGCTCGGTAGCATCGACGCCGGCCGCTTCGGTCGGAGGCAGTTCTTCGACGACAGCCTCAGCCTTCTTGGGCTCTTCCTTCTCTTGGAGGGTAAGGTTAAGGTCATCGACCAGGAAACGGACGTCTAAAAAGGTCATCGAAATACCGAGCTCGGAGGAAAGCCGACCTTGAATCACCGAAAGGGTCGAACCCTCGGCCACCCATTGGGAGACCTTGGTGATTTGTGCGGGGGTCAATTTAGCCATACCCCAACCTGTGCGGTTAAAATGTGTTTTTCAAGCGTCCCGTCGGATATTCATTGGAAAAACCCCAAGACGTCGCCAACTTGAGCCCATGCAGCCCGAAATTCGATGGCAGAGAAGCGGGGAGTTCTCCGACATCGTCTATGAAAAAGCCGAGGGTATCGCCCGCGTGACCATTAACCGTCCGTCCCGGCGCAACGCCTTTACGCCCGACACCATTGCGGAGATGCTTAAAGCTTTCTCTGATGCCCGCGACGATAGCTCCATCGGCGTCGTCCTCCTCCGCGGGGCGAACCCTCAACATGACGGCAAGTTCGCCTTCTGTGCCGGGGGCGACCAGAAGATTCGCGGCGATAAAAAGGGTGGCTACGTTGGCAAGGACGGCGTGCCCCGCCTGAACGTCCTCGACCTTCAGCGCCTCATCCGCTCGATGCCCAAGGTCGTCATCGCCCTTGTGGCTGGCTTCGCCATCGGCGGGGGCCACGTGCTCCACGTCATTTGCGACCTCACTATCGCCGCTGACAATGCCGTCTTTGGTCAGACTGGCCCGCGGGTCGGTAGCTTCGACGGTGGCTTTGGTGCTTCCTACCTCGCACGGGTGGTCGGCCAGAAGAAGGCCCGCGAAATCTGGTATCTCTGCCGTCAATACGACGCCCAACAAGCCCTCGAGATGGGCTTGGTCAATGCCGTCGTTCCTTACGAACAGCTCGACGCTGAAGGCGTGCAATGGGCTCGGGAGGTCATGACCAAGAGCCCGCTCGCTATCCGCTGCCTGAAGTCGGCCTTCAACGCCGAACTGGATGGCCAAGCCGGCATCCAAGAACTCGCTGGCAATGCCACCTTACTCTACTACTTGACCGAAGAAGGCGACGAAGGTCGCTCGGCATGGAACGAAAAACGTCCGCCGAACTTCGGCAAATTCCCTTGGCTCCCATAAATCCTATCCGCGTCACCGAACGCGCGCAGTCGCTCGCCGCGGCGGTGCTCATGGCTGGCGACATTGCGATCGACGGGACCGCTGGCAAAGGGCGCGATACCGCTTTCCTCGCGCAAGCAGTCGGCCCAACTGGCCACGTCCATAGCTTCGACATCCAACCCGAAGCGATTGCTTCCACGGACAACCTCTGCACCTTGGCCGGACTCTCGTCGCGCGTGAGTTTACACCATCGGAGCCACGCAGAAATCGCCACCGTGCTCCCGGCCGGGCACCGCGGTAAAGTCGGCGCTGCTATTTTCAACTTGGGTTACCTGCCGGGCGGCAACCCTGATATCATCACGCAACCGCAATCCACCGCGACCGCCTTGCAGGCTGCCTTTGGGGCCTTACGCTCGGGCGGTCGGCTCATCTGCGTCGCCTACACCGGCCACCCTGGCGGGATGGATGAATCGGACGTCGTCCTCGCGTTCGCCGCTGAGCGGACTTCCGCCGGAGACGCGGTCGAAAAAATCGGCCACGTCCCCAACCCCGGTAAGCCGTGGGTCCTGTCGGTGACGAAGCGTTGAGGTAGTTGGACTTCTCGGCAGATACCGCTTACAAGGTTAGGCATGTCTGAACGACCTCGCATCGTCCTTACCGGAGCCACTGGCATGATTGGTCGGGCCTTGGCGCAGGCGTTGGCGAAAGGCGGCTACGATGTGCGGGCCTTGCAATCACGCACGCGTGGCTCAGGCGGCATGGACGTCGCCAGCGGCTGGATTGACGATGCCTTCCTCGAAGGCGCCGAAGCGGTCATTCATTTATCGGGTGAGCCGATTGCCCAACGTTGGACGAAGGCAGCCAAGGCTCGTATCCTCACGAGTCGAGTCGAAGGCACGCGCCTACTCGCCGCTGCCTTGGCACGCCTCAAGCAACCGCCCAAGACCTTTATCTCTATGTCGGGCATCAACCGCTATGGCGTCTGGCGGCCGGATGAAACGGTAACGGAAGCCTCCGCTCTTTCTAATATCGGCTTCTTGGCTGAAATCTCCGAACAATGGGAAATGGCCACCCAGGCCGCCCAAGAGCGTGGCATCCGGACTGTTTGGCTCCGGACTGGCGTCGTCCTGGCGGGCTCGGGTGGGGCTCTCCAGAAAATGCGCCTGCCCTTCTCCCTTGGACTCGGCGGTCCAGTCGGATCGGGCCAGCAGCACCTCAGCTGGATTCGACTCGGTGACTTAATTCGGCTGATTCAATGGGCCTTAGCGACTCCGGGTATCCAAGGCGCTGTGAACGCGGTCGCCCCACAGCCAGTTACCCAACGCGCCTTTGCCCGGTGCCTCGGCCAAGCGCTTCACCGCCCAGCCATCCTCCCGCTCCCGGCGTTCGCCGTCGGACTCGTCTTCGGGGAGATGGGCCGCGAAACGCTCCTCGGCGACCTAGCCGCCACGCCCGCCAAAGCCCTAGCTGCCGGTTTCGTCTTCGAGACGCCTGATCTCCCGAGCGCCCTCCGCGCCGCCCTTTGCGAATGATTTTAGGTTGAACGGAGCCGCCCAGAAAGGGATTGTCCAGCCATGGAACGTCTCCGTTCAGTCCTCCCCTTTTTCAGCCTAGCCTGCGCCCTGGCCTTCGTCGGTTGCGACGGAGATACCTCCTCAGAGATGCGCACTCCCGAACTCGAGGATAGCGAATTTCGGCAAGGAATGACTTACGAGAAGCAGCGCGAGCCGCGCAAAGCCTTGGAGTCCTTCCTCAAAGTTATCGACGCCCGCAAGGGGGCATCGGAATCTCATCTGGAAGCGGGTCGAATGTACCTCGACCTTCAGGATCCACTCCCCGCAGTTTACCACTTCAACCAGTACCTCCGACTCAAGCCGAACTCGGAACAAAGCCCTATTGTCCGTCAGATGGTAAAGACGGCTGAAAAGATGTTCGTCCAGCAACTCCCGGGACGCCCGCTGGAGCCCAGCGCTGGCGGCAGCGTCGACCAGTCGGCACTCATCCGTAAACTCCAAAACGAAAACTCGAAGCTCATGTTGGAAGTATCCGAGCTTTCCCGCGGCGGCCGTAATCCCGAACCAAAGAACGACCCACGGACTCCGGGTGTGGCCGCCATCCCCGACAAAGGTACGCCCGCCGTTCCTGGCGTCACTCCGGCCACTGGCCGCAAGGCCCCCGCCTTTACCACTTATGTGGTCAGCAACGGCGACACGCTTACCAGGATTTCCATCAAAGCTTACGGCACGCCCGCCCGCTCTAATGACATCTACAACGCCAACCGCGACAAGATGACCTCAGCGGCTAATCTGAAGGTAGGCATGACGTTGACGATCCCTCAGTAAGCCATGCGCGTCACCCGCATCCGCGCGGCTGACTTCCGCAACCTCCCGTTTGCCGACGTCGATACCGACGCGCCCCGCGTTTTCCTGCTCGGCGAAAACGGCCAAGGTAAGACCAACCTCCTGGAGGCCGCGGCGCTCGTCTCGGCTTTTCGTTCCTTCCGCACCACGGAGATTTCGCCACTTATCCGAATGGGCTGTACCGAGGCACGCCTCCGACTCGATGTGCGCACGGGAACCGAAAGTACCGCGGTGGAACTGCGCCTCGCGAAGGGTTCACGCACAGCGCTGGTTGACGGCAATCCCGTGACCTCCGTCGCCGAGCATCTGGGTCGCTTTCCCACCATCGTCTTCTGCTCCGACGACCTGCGTTTGGTCCGAGGGTCACCGTCCAACCGCCGTCGCTGGCTCGATGCTGCGATTGGCGGTACCGACGGCGCGTACCTCAACGCCGTCCGCGACTACACCCGCGCCCTGGAAGGGCGTAATGCTTTACTCAAGACGGACCGCCCCCAGGAAGATGCGATCCGCGCCTTCGAAAAAACCATGCTCGCGCCGGCCACACTCATGGTGGAGACCCGAGCCAAAGTCCTACCTGAACTGGCGACAACCCTACGGGCGGCCTGCGCCCGGGCGGGCTTCCCCGATAAAGGCGCTGACCTCACTTACCAACCGGACACCCCCGCCGACCAATTGGCGGACACGTGGGCGAGGCTACGAGGCGTCGACCAAGCAACGGGCTCGACCCTTAAGGGCCCCCAACGCGACGACTTTGGCATCCTCTTTGGGAGCCAAGACGCCGCCGACTACGCCTCCGAGGGACAGCAGCGGCTCCTCGTACTCGCCCTCTGCCTCGGCCGCCTCAGTCGCGATGACAGCCGTGCCCCGACCCCACCCGTCATTCTGGCCGATGACGTCCTGGGAGAGCTGGACGACACCCGCAGGCGGGCTTTCTGGCAGGAAGTCGGGGAAACCCACCAAGTCATCGCCACGGGCACGGTTCCACCCCCCTCGGGCGACTGGCGGACCTACCGGGTTAGCCAAGGGGTCTACGTCAGGGACTGATTTTGGCGTTGTTTTATCATTTTCGGAGCCCTTGGATACGGGGATGAAGGATTTCCTCCTGTACGCCTCGGTCGTCGTTCTCTTCCTCGTCTGCCTCTTGGTCGTCTTGATCATCCTGATGCAGCGTCCGTCGGCCAACGCCGGCATGGGCTCAGCCCTCGGTGGTGGTGCGGCTGAATCCGTCTTCGGCGGTGAATCCGCCAACGTCCTCTCCAAGATGACGACCACCCTCACAGTCATCCTTTTTATCCTCAGCTTCGGGCTCTACCTCGGATTCGTGGCACGTGAAAAGAAAACGCCGTCCGCCATCGCGCCAGCCGCCGCTACGACCACTAAGCCAGCGACCCCAGAAGTCCCAGCCGCTACGACCGCCACGACTCCTGCCGCTCCAGCTGCTCCGACCGTTCCAGCCACCACGGCTCCAGCTGCTCCGGCCGCGAAGGCCCCCGAAGCCCCCAAGGCTCCGGCTGTTCCGGCTCCGGCCAAGTAATCAGCGATGCGCACCACCCTGCTCAGCCTGACTTTTCGCTGGGCGGTGTTGCTATTATCGTTACCGCTGTCCGCCCAACTGAGTTCGGTGGATGAGCGCTACGCGCGGCTAACGCCGGCGGAAGCCCCCGAGGTTCTGGCTCAATTCCGCGCCTCGCGCCTGCCGGCTGATACGTGCCTTAAGGTCACGATTACCCATAAGCCACGCCGTGGTGACGACGCTGCGCCCGTTCATGGATTGCTTTGGGTGGGTTGGGCCGACGGTGGTCCGCGAGTGCGCTTCGAAGCGCGCGATAGCCAAGGCCGTCAGATTTACGCCTTCATTGCCAAGAAGAATGCCCAGGCCAGTAGGCTCTGGGTCTCGCAGAACGGCCAGCCGGCCCAAGCCGTCACCGCAGTCGGACTAGGCTCACCGCTGGCGCCCGGCCTACTCTTAACGCCCTTCGACCTGCACCTGCCTTTCACGCATTGGGAAAAGTCCGACTACGTCTCAACGGAACGCGTGGTGGGGCGGCCCGCTCACGTTTACCTAGCCAAGAACCCTCAACCAGGCGCACCGACGCAAGTGAGGTTCGCTCTCGACCGTGCTTATGGTGCCATGCTGAGCGCAATTTCGGAAGATGCACAAGGCAAG
>CAITUF010000240.1 GCA_903895475.1 uncultured Opitutia bacterium
CCCTTTAAACCTCATGCGTACCGTCGCCCTGATTGTTGGCACCCGTCCTGAATGCATCAAGATGGCGCCGCTCTACTTTGAGCTCCTGCAGTCGAAGAAAATTCGCCCCGTACTCGTGGTGACCGCCCAGCATCGTCAGATGCTCGACCAGACGCTCGCCGTCTTTGGCCTCCGCCCAGATGTGGACCTGAACCTCATGCAGCCCGGCCAAGGCTTGGCTGATCTTACTGCGCGGGTGCTCACGTCCGTCCACTCATGGATTACCATGGCCCGCCCCGACGCGGTCCTTGTGCAGGGTGATACCACGACTGTCCTTGGCTCGGCCCTGGCCGCGTTCTATGCGAACGTCCCAGTGGGGCACGTGGAAGCCGGCCTCCGCACGGATGACATGCGCTCGCCGTTTCCGGAGGAGATGAACCGCCGGCTGACCGCGCCCTTAGTCCGCTGGAATTTCTGTCCGACCGAGCAGGCCCGCGAGAACCTTCTCAGCGAAGCCATTGACGACAAATCCTGTACTGTAACCGGTAACACCGTGGTCGATGCCTTGCTCTGGACGCGGGCCCGCTTGCAGGGCCTCGGTCAAGACGCGGAAGTCATCGCGCGGTTAGGCGTCCCGCCGGCGTTCGCTCAGCGATTCCTGACTGACCCGAAGGCTCGATGGTTGCTGGTTACTGGCCACCGCCGCGAATCCTTTGGCTTAGGCTTCGAGCAGATTTGCCGGGCCCTGCAGCAATTGACGGAGCGCCATCCCGACCTCGGCGTGCTGTATCCGGTGCACCTCAATCCCTTAGTTCAGGAACCAGTCCATCGCCTCCTCGGCAAGAATCCGCGCATCGCCCTGATTTCGCCGGCACGCTATGAAGACTTTGTCTGGCTCATGGACCGCGCCACGGTGATTCTCACCGACTCGGGCGGCGTGCAGGAAGAGGCGCCCTCCTTGGGGAAGCCCGTCTTGGTTTTACGTAATACCACCGAACGCGTCGAAGCCGTCGCCGCCGGAACCTGTATCTTGGTCGGTACCGACCCAGCGCGCATTTGCCAGGAAACCACGCGCCTCCTCGACGACCCGGTTGAGTACCTGCGCCGCTCTAAACTACAGAATCCCTACGGTGACGGTACGGCCGCCCGTAAAATCCGCGCCGTCCTTGAGCAGGATCTCGGCTAAGCGCCCGCCGGTATGCGGCTCCTCTACTTCCATCAGCATTTTGCGACCCCGCTTGGGTCCGGCGGAACGCGTTCCTACGAATTCGCGCGGGCCTGCATCGCCCGTGGTCATTCGGTCACGATGGTTTGCGGTGCCCATGCTCAGTCGGGCTTGAACCTGCCCTGGAATCAATCAGCAGGTTGGTCGCGAGGCGACGTCGACGGCATCGATGTGATTTCTCTGCCGCTGCCTTACTCTAATCGGGACGGTTTGCTCCGGCGCGGTTGGACGTTCACCTGGTTTGCCCTCCGCTCGCTCCGTTTGGCCTTAACCGAAAGTTACGACGTTGCCTTTGCCACCTCGACGCCGTTGACGGCCGCACTCCCTGGGCTCGCCGCGCGCTGGCTCCGTGGAAAGCCTTTTGTCTTTGAGGTGCGTGACCTTTGGCCAGAGCTCCCGCGTGCCTTGGGAGTGCGGAACCCTTTACTGCTAGGTGCCATGTCTTTCCTTGAGTGGGCGGCTTATCGCGGTGCTGATGCGTGCATTGGACTTTCCCCTGGGATCGTGGCGGGGATTCAACGCCGCGCGCCGCATGGCCGCGCGGTTACCTTGATTCCGAATGGGTGCGATTTGGATTTGTTTCACCCCCGCCGGCGGGCGCCGCTCGCTTTACCCGGCATCACCACGGGGGATTTTGTGGCGGGCTTTACGGGCGCTCATGGCCCTGCCAACGGCCTCGATGCCTTATTGGATGTCGCCCGCGAGCTGCGTCGACGCGGCGATACCCGCGTCAAGCTGGCCTTCATCGGCGACGGGAAGGAAAAAGACCGCCTAAGGGCGTTGGCCACGGCGGATGGCCTGACCAATTGCCTCTTCTTCGACCCGGTCCCGAAGCAGCAGTTAGGGGCCATCACGGCGTCACTCGATTGCGGCTTGATGGTGCTCAAGGATGTGCCGGCCTTCTACGACGGTACCTCGCCCAATAAATTCTTTGATTACGCCGCCGCAGGGATTCCCATCGTCAATAACTACCCCGGTTGGTTAGCGGCGATGATTAAGCAAGCCGGCGCTGGCATCGTAGTGCCGCCCCGTGACCCCGCCGCTTTCGCAGATGCCTTGCAGGCTTTGGCCGCGGACCCGGAACGATGCCGTCGCGCCGGGGCCGCCGCCCGTACCCTAGCGGAGCAGCGGTTTGCGCGTGGCGATCTCTCCGCCCAATTCGTCGATGTCCTGCAGGGCGTCGCCCAAAAACTTTCATGAACATGCCAACCTTTACTAGGGATGACGCCGTAAAGCTCGTCTTAGCTCGACTCGCCCGCTTCGGGCAGGAGTTGAGCCAGCCCGCCTTGGCGCAAGCCGATGAGCAAACCCGCCTCTTCGGTGAGGCTTCTCCTCTCGACAGCATTGGCCTTGTGACGTTGATGTCCGACCTCGAGGGCGACATTCATAAAGCCTGCGGAGTTTGGGTGACCATTGCCGACGAGAAGGCGATGAGCCGCCTGACTTCCCCCTTCCGTCGCGTTGGCTTATTGGCTGACCATATCGTCGAAATTGTGGCCGCGACCCGAGCTTAAACCCATGCCTGTCGCTATCATAACGGGATCGTCGCGCGGCCTTGGCCGGGCTCTCGCCGAAA
>CAITUF010000241.1 GCA_903895475.1 uncultured Opitutia bacterium
CGCTTTGTGAGCGGTGTTCGCCGGGGGCGGGTGTTGGCCACCCAGTTCCACCCCGAGAAAAGTCAGGTCAAAGGCTTGCAACTGTACCGTAATTTCCTGACTTTGGCTGACCGCTGAGGCGTCAGGCTTATGGCGGCATACCCCCGCCATGAGCACCAAAAACGCCATTCTCAAACTGGACGATAAGGAAATCGTCCTTCCCATCGTTGTCGGTACCGAGCAGGAATGCGGCATCGACGTCCGCAAGCTGCGCGACGAAACGGGTTACATCACCTTCGACGACGGCTACGCGAACACGGGTGCCTGTGAGTCCAAGGTCACCTTCATCGACGGCGAGAAGGGCATCTTGCGCTACCGTGGTTACTCCATCGAAGAACTCGCTGAGAAGTCGACGTTCATCGAGACCGCTTACCTGTTGATTTACGGTGAACTCCCGACCGTCGCTCAGCTGAACACTTTTAAGGCCCGCATCCTTGATAACTCCCAGGTGCACGAAGGCCTGCGTATCGCCCTCAGTGGCTTCCCTGGCAATGCCCACCCGATGGCCGTCCTTTCGGCCACGTTGAACACCCTCGGTTGCTACTACCCCGACCTCGGTACGAATGAGCGCACCCATGACTTGGCGAAGTTCGACGAAACCGCGGCCGTACTTATGTCCAAGGTCCGTACCTTGGCCGCCTTGGCGCACCGCTCCAAGGAAGGTGAGCCGCCCGTCTACCCGAAGCCAGGTCTGGATTACTGCTCCAACTTCCTCCACCTGCTTTTCTCGCAGCCCAACGCCGATTACACCGTTCATCCAGAAATCGCCCGCGCGCTCGATCTGATCCTCCTCCTGCACGCCGATCACGAGCAGAACTGCTCCACTTCGACCGTGCGCATGGTCGCCTCTGGTGGCGCCAATCTCTTCCCGTCCGTTTCAGCGGGCGTATGTGCTTTGTGGGGTCCGCTTCATGGCGGCGCTAATCAGGCTGTCATTGAGATGCTCGAGGAAATCCACGCCTCGGGCGACGACGGTTCGAAGTTCATCGCCGACGCCAAGGACAAGACCAAGCAGGTCCGCTTGATGGGCTTTGGACACCGCGTTTACAAGAACTACGACCCGCGCGCCAAGATCATCAAGGCCCAGTGCGATAAGGTTCTCAAGGTTCTGGGTATCAATGACCCGCTTCTGGCCATCGCCATGCGCCTCGAAGATGCTGCGCTCAACGACCCCTATTTCAAGCAGCGCAACCTCTACCCGAACGTCGACTTCTACTCGGGCATCATCCTTAAGGCCATCGGTATCCCGACCGAGATGTTTACCGTCATCTTCGCCATCGGCCGCATGCCCGGCTGGATCTCGCACTGGAAGGAAATCGCGGAAACCCCGAAGCAGAAGATTCATCGTCCGCGCCAGATTTACGTCGGTTCGACCGAGCGCCAGTACGTCGGGATTAACCACCGCGCCTAAGCTGCGCTGCCAGTCCAAACAGGGGGAGGGCCGAACGTTTCCGTTCGGCCCTCCGTCTTTGAGTCATCCACTGTAAGCCGGATTCTGTCCTGGGTGGCTCTCGCCAGCCCTTGCGCATTCATTTCTCTGTCCTTGCGGACCCGCCTTGCGGCGGTGCGACAACCCGGAACCTTGGTGGGCGGCCTCGGGCGGTCCCTGTTTGTCTTGCACCGGATTGGGTTTACCATGCCTCCTTGGTCGCCCTCGGAGCGGTGGGCTCTTACCCCACCTTTTCACCCTTACCGTTTCCCTTGCGGGGACGGCGGTTTATTTTCTGTGGCACTGTCCGTCACGGTTTAACCCGTGCCCCGACTTGCGGCGGGAATCCTGCCCTATGGTGTCCGGACTTTCCTCGCGTCTTGCGACGTGCGAATGCGGATGGATGACTGTCCCAAGAGCCTGCCTTGATTGCGTAGGGAAGGGAAGGCCAATCGCTGGCCCCGGGACCACGTAAAAGGGCTAGTTCACAATGTTTTTAGGACTCGCCCACCAAAATCTGCCACGCATCCTGCCTTCACCCCACTCCCCATGATGCTCCGTACTTGTTTCGCCGGCCTCTGCACCTTGTTGCTTTCCTTCGTCTCTCTCACCGCCGCTGAAGAGCCGATCAAGGTCGCCTGCATCGGCGATAGTATCACGCAAGGCGTCGGCGCCGACCGCGGTAAGAGCTACCCCGACCAGCTACAGGCCCTGCTCGGCGAGAAGTATAAAGTCGGTAACTTTGGCGTCAGTGCCCGGACACTCCTGCAGAAAGGCGACAACCCTTACCGGAAGGAGAAGAAGTACCAGGAAGCGCTGAAGATGCTGCCGAACATCGTTATCATCATGCTCGGGACCAATGACACTAAGCCGCAGAACTGGAAGCATGAGGCTGAGTTCGTCGGTGACTATCGCGACCTCATCAAGTCCTTCCAGGAGCTCCCCTCGAAGCCGAAGGTCTACGTCTGCCGTCCTTGTCCAGTGCCTGGTAAGGGTAACTTCGGGATTAACGAAGAGAACGTCCTGAAGATCATCGAACGCCTCGGGCCGCTGATTAAAGAACTCGATTGTGGTATGATTGATATGCATGCGGCGCTCCTAGAAAAGTCGGCGATGCTACCGGATCGCGTGCACCCGAATACCGCGGGGGCGGGCGAGATGGCCAAGGCCGCGGCCAAGGCTATCGCGTCCAAGTAAGCCTTAGGCTTTCTTCGGTCCGACCTTCGCGAGGACCTCGCGGGCGGCGGCACTCAGGGCGCGCCAGCGTTCCCACGGGTGGCTGGAGCCATGGGCGATGAGTCGGAGCGTGCTACGCCATTCGAGGATGGCGCGTTCGAGGTCGCCGGTGCCAGGTCCCCGTCCTTCGGCGTCGGGCGGCGGGAGTTTGCCATGCAGGACAAAGCCTCGGAGTACTTCTGCGCAGCCTTCCCCGAAGCTCTCGGGCAGGCCATCGCGTAAGTAGCCTTCAGCCGTCAGGGATTTAAAGGTCAGTCGGCAGCAAGCCCCGAGTCGGCTGCTGCTACGCCCGCCCGCGGCGACCCGTTCACCCGCTCGGAGCTCGGCCAAGTCCCAGGCGAGGTCGTGGACGTCATAACTTTCATCCTCGAGCGCGGCCGCGACGGCGAGGCCTTCGCCGTGTTGGAAGAGTGCGGCGATTTCCCCGCGACGGGTGGGGCGGGCGTCCGCGTCGATGAGGCCTAGCTTCAGCCAGAGCCGTCCCGCGCGGGCGGCGGAGATGTGGCCGCCGCCGAGGACCGTGCCAAGGTGGATGTCTTCCTTTTGCACCGAGCGACGCAACGGGTTAATCAGCGGTTTTTCGTCAGCGTCAGGAATCACCCGCACATTAGCTTTAGAATAATCCAGCCGTACCTGCACCGCATCACGGAGCACATAGAGTTCGCCGTAGGCTTGGCCTCCTTGGGTGAGTTTGGGGAGAAGCGGCAGGATTTCTTTTTCGAGCGTCTCCAGTTTCCATTGGCGACGTGGCCCGCGGGGGCCTTCGTGTTTGAGGAGTGCTTTGCGCAACCAATCGGCGGGTTCCAGTCGGTCGGTCTCGCCGGTTTTAGGGAAGTGCGCCAGTGGCACCGCCCGTCCGTGGCGTACTGATCCGTCCGCCATCGGCAGGCGACACGGCGTCCCGATAACTACCCCGCGGAGTGAATCCGGTTTCGTGAGTGCGGGGTGCCACTCGCCTTTGACCAAAATGAATGCCTCCGTGAGCGGTACGACCTTGGAAGGGCGGAGTCTTTGCCAGATGCCGTTGTGGCCGCACATCTCTTCGATCTCACGGATGACCACGGGCAGGGCAGGGGCGGCGACGACTTCGGGGAGCGTGAGCTGCTCCAAGGCGAGTTGCACCGGTTCACGGGTGAATAATGAGCCTGCTAATTTCTTTGCCGCCGCCTGCGGGTCGGGTGCCCGGTGCATCAGCGCGAGGAAGGCTGGCCAGTCGAGGCTCTCACCGCGTTTTAGCTGGAGGGGCTTGGCCTCGCCGAGACGCGGCGAATCCCCCGACCAAAGGGCATAGCCTTTTTCATCGAGCCCTCGCCGGCCCGCACGGCCGAACATTTGGAGTAGCTCATCGGGGCGAACTTCGCGCTCGGCGTGATCCGTCGCGTACCTTCGGTCTGTCACGAGTACCGAGCGCAGCGAGAAGTTGATGCCCGCGGCGAGTCCCGTCGTGGCGACGACGACCTTAAGTCGGCCGGATTTAGCCCACGGCTCGATGAGCAAGCTGCGCTGTTCGTAGGTCAGGCCGCTATGGTGGAGGCCGACGCCTTGGCGGAGCAGGCGATACAGGTCTTCGCCGGCCATATTACGTTGGGCGGGGGAGAGTTGGGGGCCGTTGCCCATGGGGAGGCCATGGGCGATATCGCGGGCAATCTGTTCTGCGGCTCGCCGGCGGGGTGCGAAGACGAGGATCGGCCCGAGGTCCGCGAGGATGCCCTTGATAACCGCCCGAGCGATCGGGCTACGAACCCCTTCGGGCTCCTTGGTCTCCAGGGCGTCCAGCCAGACCTCCTCGAGGGGCACAGGCCGCCGATACTCTTCGACCAGCGTAACCGTCCGTCCGAGGGAGCGGAGCCATTCGGCCGTAGCCTTAGGGTTAGCGATGCTGCCGCTCAGGAGGAGTAGCTGGGTGGCCTTGGGGGCGAGGGCGAGTACCGTCTCGTAGGCCGCCCCCCGGCGGAGGTCCGCAATCATCTGGTATTCGTCGACCACGAGGAGGTCGGGGTGTTGGCCCTCTAGGAAGCGGTGGCGCTGGGTTTCCAGCGTGGCGACGACGACGGGTGCCCCGAGGTTCTCACTGAGGTCGCCCGTGGCGATACCGACATCCCAGCCCGCCGCCTTCCATTCCGCCCGTTTGTCGTTGGCGAGGGCGCGGGTCGGTACGGTGTAGACCGCTTGCCCGCGGTGGCCGGACTCCACTAGCAGCTCGAAGACATGGGTCTTCCCCGCGCCCGTGGGGGCTTGCAGGACCACGTCTTCCCCCCGCCGAAGTGCGGCCAAAGCCACCTGTTGCCAGTGGTCGGGGAGGATGAGCCGTTGGTCCGACATGTCAGGATTTCAGCAAAGCATGATTGAACTTGGACGCAAGCCGGAGGGCGTTTGCGGTTGCGACAAAAGCGTCGACCGTGCTACGACCTAAGTCGCATGGCCATAAGCAACGATCTCGCCCGCGGGCTTAAAAAAGTCGACCATGACCTCGCGTTCATGATGGGGTGCTTTGTTGAGGTCCTCGAGCAGCTCGATCACAAGGACCTTGCCGGCACCTTGCCGTGGATGGGCAAGCGCAAGTTGCGCGGCGTGCAGATCTTTTCCTACCGCGGGGTGCAGGCCTACTCGATCGCTTTTCAGCTGCTGAACATGGTCGAGGAGAATGCCTCCGCTCAGTCCAAGCGTCTCCGTGAATCGAAGAATGGTTTAGCTTCCGACCCGGGCTCTTGGGGTCGGGCGTTGAATCGCCTGCGTGATTCTGGCCTCAGTGATAAGCAGGTCGCCAAGCGCCTCAATCGCATCCGCGTTGAGCCAGTGTTGACCGCGCACCCGACCGAAGCCAAGCGCGCCACCGTTCTCGAAATCCACCGCGAGATTTATAAGCTCCTCGTCCGTCGCGAAAACAGCATGTGGACCGTCGCCGAACAGCGGGCGATTCGTGACGAGATTAAGGTCGCCCTCGAACGTCTCTGGCGCACCGGCGAATTTTATCAGCAGAAGCCCGACGTCCAGTCCGAGCTCCGGAATATCAATTACTTCCTCTCCAAGGTCTTTCCAGACGCTTTGGTTAGCATGGATTTGCGCCTGCGGCAGGCTTGGGAAGAGGCGGGTTTCTCGGCGGATAAGATCGAACATCCTGATTCGATGCCGATGGTCACCATGGGCACCTGGGTCGGCGGCGACCGCGACGGCCACCCATTGGTAACGGCCGACGTCACGACCCGGGCCTTGAACCTTTTCCGTTCGACGGCCTTAGATATCGCTAATGAGCGCCTGGAGACCCTCGGTCAGCGCCTTTCGCTGGGCGACCACCTCCAGCTCCCGCCCGCGGTCTTTGTGAAGCAGGTCGAAAAGCACGCAGCCGTCCAAGGCGAAGCCGGTGAAGCCGCCCTGAAGCGCAATATCGGCGAAACCTGGCGTCAGTATATTAACCTTATCCGCCTGCGTCTCCCCGAGACCGTGGGCGAGTGCGCTCCCGGCAAGCACAAGACCCCCGATGGCGTCATCGCCGACCTCCTCTTCCTGCGTGAGACGCTGATCGAAGTGGGCGCTGGCAACATTGCTCGCTACGAACTCGACCCGCTGATCCGATTCCTGCGGACGTTCGGGTTTCACATGGCGACGTTGGACATTCGCCAGAACAGCGCTTTCCACGATAAGGCCATCGACCAGCTCATGGAAGCCGCTGGCTTAGCCGACACTGACTATGCGCGTTGGGATGAATCCCGTCGCCTTGGCTTCTTGGACTCGGAGCTCCGCTCGACCCGTCCTTTTATCCGCGAGCAGGCGAGCATCGGACCAGAAGCCGACGCCGTCATTGCCTGTCACCGCGCGCTCGTCGAGCACATCAAGCAATATGGTTCCGCTGGGTTGGGCGCGCTCATTGTCAGCATGACGCGTTCGGTGTCGGACCTTCTTTCCGTCTATCTCTTGGCGCGCGAAGCGGGTCTCACTGCCGGTGGTGCCGATGAACCTTACTGTCTGCTGCCCGTCGTCCCGCTCTTTGAAACCATTGATGACCTTGAGCGCAGCACGGCGATTCTAGATTCCTTCCTCTCGCATCCGATGACCCGCCGGACGCTTGAAATGCGCCGCGATACTGGCGTTACGGATGGCGTCACGCAGCAGGTCATGATCGGTTATTCCGACTCCAATAAGGATGGTGGTATCCTCGCCTCGCTCTGGAATCTCTACCGGGCCCAGCTGAACCTGACGGCGGTGGGCGCCAAGCATGGTGTCCGCATCGTCTTCTTCCATGGCCGGGGTGGCACTATCTCCCGCGGTGCTGGCCCCACGCACCGCTTCATCGACGCGTTACCTCCTGGCAGTATCAATGGTGAGCTCCGTGTGACCGAACAGGGTGAGAGCATTACGCAGAAGTACGCCAACCACATCACTGCGGTGAACAACCTCGAGTTGTTGTCGGCCGGCGTCACGCAAAACACGTTGCTCAACAAAGATTTCGAGGCCGATGACGTTGCCTTGGGTAAAGTCATGGACCGCCTCGCGGAGTTCTCGCGCGAAGCGTATCAAGGCCTCATCCGTACGCCTAAATTCATCGAATTCTTCCGTCAGGCCACCCCGATTGACGTCATTGAAGCCAGCCGCATTGGTTCGCGTCCTTCGCGCCGGACGGGGGCGGCCTCGCTCGAGGATCTTCGCGCCATCCCGTGGGTGTTTGCTTGGAGCCAAGCCCGCTTTTACCTCTCCGGTTGGTATGGCGTCGGCTCTGCTTTGGCCCGCATGAAGGAAGAAGACCCCAAGGGCTTCGAACTCCTCCGTAAGCATTACGACGCCTGGGCGCCCTTGCGCTATATGCTCAAGAATGCTTCGACGAGCGTTATGGCTGCCAACCGCAGTATGATGAAGCTCTACGGCTCAATGGTCACCGACAAGAAACTCCGCACGCAGTTCCTCGGGCGTATCCTCGCCGAGCATTCGCTCACCCGCAAGATGCTCAACGACCTCTCCGACTCGAAACTTACCGAAGGCCGCCCACGGTTGCTCAAGGTTATCATGCTCCGCGAGGCCGCTATCGATCTTCTCCACGAGCAGCAGGTTGCCTTGCTCAAGGATTGGCGAAAGAAGCTGGTGGACGGCGAGCGCAAGGAAGCGGATGCCCTCATGCCGCAGATGCTTCTGTCGCTGAACGCCATCGCCGCTGGCCTGCAAGCCACGGGCTGAGGCGCTTTGGGTTCAGGAGTCCCTCCGGTCTCGCTTGCGGGACCGGAACTCTCGTCGGTTACACTATGCCGTCTAGACGTGCTTCCAGAAGTCCATCAGGAACCGCGTGGCTAGTTGGCTTAGGAAAACGATATTCCAAAAGATCAGCTGCAGGCCGAGCGAAGGGCCAAAGCCCATGCTGAGGACTTGGGCGGCGGCGCTGGTAACCAGCAGGACGACGGTCGCCGTGCAGAGCGAGATGACCAGGATCTCGACGGATTGAGGGATGAAGCCCGAGAGGCTAGTGTCTGCCATGCAGATGGCGGCAAAGGTGAGGGCGACGGATACGATGCCGGTGAGGCCGATACCGATGGCGGAACCGTCCTTGCCGAAGAAGTGTTGGGCGGCGAGACGGCCGAGGATAGGGAGGTAGATTAGCACCATCGCCAGCGCTATCCAGAAGCCCGTACTGCCGTATTCTTGGCCGAGGATTTTGTGTGCGTAGTTCTCCGCCGCGCTCTTGATGACGGCTTCTTTGATCGAGGTCAGCGGATTGGCGAGGAGGAGGATCACGGGGGCAAGGAGTAGGTAATCTGGGCTCCGCTGTCGACGCTTAAGGCAGGCGCAGCTCGACGGTAAGTTCCTTGCCCGCCTCGGGTGTAATCGTCCGGGTGACCTCGCCGCACTTCACGGTGACCTTGCCGCCGGCGGCGGGGACTTCGACGCGGGTGACGTCATTCAGGTCTTTGTCTTCACCCTTGGTGGTGGCGGCTTGCGAAGTGCTGCCTTGGGTGACGGTCACTTCAGCGGCGACGCGCTTGTCACCCCGGTAGGCGCGAAGGGCGATATGGGTTTTGTCCGGCCCTACCGGCACTTTGCGGCCACCGTTGAGGGCATGGTAGGCGGCGGTGCGGTCGATGCCATGGACCTGTGTGGAGCGCAGGTTCCAGACCATCGGGAAGGTCAGGCCCGTACGGGTCCAGGAGGACGCGTAGATCCAGGTTTCTTGTTTAGCCGGGTCGGCGGCGGCGGCGCGTTCCATGAACCAAGCGTGGTCCCAGCCCTTGGCATCCGGGTTATACTCGGTGACGCGCCAGCCAGCTTGCCACTGTAGGGAAAGCATCGGCGTGACTTCGGAGTCGTGCTTGGGTGCGCCATCGACGCCGAGCCAAACCTCAACCCAGTTGTGGTTGCCGTTGACGGTGACCCAGGTGGGGACGCCCGCAATGCGGGCGGGGATGCCGACCGAGCGGAAGGCGTCGCAGAGCAGAATGGAAAGGCCAGAGCACGAGGCCAGGCCTTGGCGCATGGAGTCGGGTGGGCTCTGGTTAGCAGCTCGACGACGTGTACTATACTTCACGCCGACCTCGTCCTGAATCTTGGCGTTGATGAGTTTGGCGGCGGCGTCTCGTGATGGCGCGTCTTTGACCATGTCGCCGAAGCGCTTGAGGAAGTCGGCGCGCCATGGGTCGCGGGCCTCGTCGAGGCACGCATAGGGCAAGACATCGTTGAGGAAGATTGGCCAGGGTACCTGTTGGGCCCAGGGGAAACGGTGGCGGGCTTCGAGGGCGAGGCGGATGTTTTCAGAGATCATCTCGCCGGTGACCTTGTGACGGTCGCTGGCGGGCATCGTCACGAGTAAGAAGTTCGCGCAATGGCGGGTCTCGACGTCAGGCGAGTTCAGGAGTTCTTTCCAGCCGGGCAGGGTGGCGGCTTCCTTAACCCATGCTTCGGTCGCAGCGGTTTCCTTGGGGTCGATGTTGGCCTTGTAGGTCACCTCCGGGCGCTCATCCGGAACGGGGCAGACCTCGGCGGGTAGGCTGGGAGCCTTGGGCGTAGCAGCGGTCGCGGCGGCATCTAGGGTGCTGAAACTGGCCAGCCCAATCAGGCAGAGGGTGGCGGCACGGAGGAGCAGGGGCATAGTCGGAGGCTAGCCCAAGCCTCTTAAACGAAAAGCCCAATTAGCGAGTCCACTCCTCTTTGGCCGAGGCCCAGAGGTCGTAGTTCAAGGGGCGCTTACCGGTCGGGACTAGGCGATAATACCCACCCGAGGCCTTGATGATGGCGAGCCCCGCGGCGACATCCCAGAGATTAGTGCCTGACTCATAATAGGTATCGGCGACCCCTTCGCCGACGTAGGCGAGCGCCAAGGCGGCGGAGCCAATCATCCGGATCTTTTTATAGCGTGAAACTTGACCCATGAAGACCGCCATCGCTGGTGCGGATTTGTCGGCTAGCGCTGGGA
>CAITUF010000242.1 GCA_903895475.1 uncultured Opitutia bacterium
AGGTCCCGACAATAGAGGGTGTTATGCGATCCCGGGGCCGCCAAGGGACGCAACTGGCGTACAAACGGATCGTAGGCGAACGGCCGGAAACCCGCAGCAAGGAGTTCCGCATGCAAGGCCTGCTCGTCGTAGCCATAGCGCTGGCCCAAGCCATTGAGTTCGACAATGATGGCTCGTAATGCGGAGTTCGCCAAATGCCGCCGAGCGCCACGGAAGACCTCCGTCTCAAAACCCTCAACGTCCACTTTCATCAACAGCGGCGTGGCAAAGAGGTCTTCGTCCAAAGTGACCACGGGTACCTCCAGCGCTGTAACCTCATCGGGACGAGCCACATGGTTCATGGCATCTTGACCTTCACTCATTCGGAGCGTCCCGGGGGCTGAGCCAACCGCGGCATTCACCAAACGCGACCGTTCATCGAGCGCATCGTTGAGCTGGAGATTGTCCTGCAGTCGTTGGAAGGTGACCGGTACGGGCTCGTAGCTGACGGTACAGGCTTGGCAGACGCTGCGAGCGAGCACCGTGTAGCTACCCATATTCGCACCCACGTCGACAAAGCGGTCGTCCGGACGAAGCAAATGCAGAAGGAAAGCCATGTCTTCAAACTCATGCAGGCCGGCGTAGTAATTACCCGTTAGCCCGCCCCAGCCGCGCTGTAACCAAAGCTTGGATCCGCCAATCCAGTCGTAGCGGTGCCGCCCTGGACGAAGCCGCGAGATACCCTGCCACCACAGGAACCGGCCGAAGCCCACCCAGGGACGGCCGCGCAACAATGGGTGCTGCGAAAGAAAGCGTAGAGTGGGGTGCATGCTTAGCGGATTTTTTTAAGTCGCTCACCGCTGACCGCTGCGACGAAACGGACGCGCGTCGGGACTTTATGAGCAGCCAACGCGCGCCGACAAGCGTTCCGAATAGCCGCCCGGAGTTGCTCGTGGTCCGCCGCGGGCGCCGCCACGACGTCCGCCACGACCGCCTGGCCAACCAAAGCGTTGGCTTCACCGCGCACCCGGCAATCAAGGACCAAGGGCAAGTTTAGGATCACGGATTCAACCTCGGCGGGCATCAGTTTCTCCCCGCCGACGTTGATGACTTCGCCCAAGCGGCCGAGGATGCGCAAGGTGCCCTCGGGACCGAGCTCGACCTTGTCGCCGGTCCGGAACCAACCATCGCTGGTGAACTTCCCTGCCCCATCGCGTGTATCTAGATAGCCACCCACCTGCGTCAGACTCCGCAGCCAGAGTTCATCGTCCACCACTTTCCATTCAGTGGACGGGTCCACAAACCGGATGTAGGTCGAATCAGCATCGGGACTTTCCGTCCGGATAATGCCGGTCTCGCTCGTACCAAAAGTCTGAATGAAGCGCACCCGCGGGAAGGCGGCACGCAAGCGCGACAAGAGGCCTGGTGGCATGGGCTCCGTGCCGTAGGTGATGACCCGTAAGGAACTAAGGTCGTGCGTCTGGTGTTCGCCTGAAACCAAGAGGAGGTTTAAAAATGTTGGTGAAGCTGGCAGAACCGCGACTTGATATTGGGCTATCGCCGCCGCAACGACGGCCGCGGAACGATCAGCGGGGACGACTAAGGTGGATCCTGTGGCCAAAGCGCCGAGCAACGTGTTCAGCCCGCCGATGTGGTCGAAGCCCAGTAACGCGAGTACCGGCAGACGATTCCGGCGGCGGTCTTGGTAAGTGGAAAGCAAGACCGTGAGGTCTTGCACCAT
>CAITUF010000243.1 GCA_903895475.1 uncultured Opitutia bacterium
ATCCACTTAGGTACTAATCCATTATTCCTTGGCTTGACCGCTTGGTGCTGGAAAACACTATTATCGATGTATCTGAAAGCAGCCTTGGGCTGTCGTATGATGCCCACAGAAGGCCGCCGTAAGGTGGCCTTCTTCCTTTAGGTTAGGATTCGCCACCCGAGGCTCACTGGGGCGAGTCCATCACATAAGTCCTGGAGCTCGCATGCTCGTGCATGCGTCCTCGGAGCTAATCGCTGTTTTACCACATAGGCGATGAAGTCGGCTATTTGTATGAAATGGCCATCTTGTGAGGGGTGGCATGAAGGTCGTCCGACGAGGGTCAGCGGACGTATCGTCGTCTTGAAGGGAGGGTTCGAGGTCTCGTCGTGGACAATGTAGAAACTTTGATGTTCGCAGGTATTGGGTTTATAGATTATCTGACTACTTATCCACTCGTGCAGGTCGCCCATTGCATGCGCAGAGATGGTCGCTAGTGGATGGAAAGTCGTTTTACGGATTGCCCAAGCGAACACTCTGATTTCTGGGCTTTCGGCGAGTAGGCCGACCAGTTTCTGGGCGATGCGCAACCGCACGGGCCTATTGATGCCCCCGATTCTAAATCCGGAGCCCAAGAATTCCGACGTATGTAGTTCCTTGTCCGCTGAGAACCCAAACTCGTGCTCCATCTGTTTACGGAAGGATTGGATGCGCTCGTCGAAGGCATGCCAGTCGCTATGGTGGAGGGAAAATCCTGCCAAAATATAGTAGTTCGTCGGAGAATTTTTCAGGCCTGGGTCACCGCTTTCGTCTAGGTAGATGAAATGCATGCGCTAATGGCATCTTAGGCCTTTAGTAGCCGCAATGATGCTAGTTTAGTAGCCATTCCATGGGTAAATGTCCGGGGGAGCTGGTGGGTTGTCCCCATCTCAATGAGGTCGCGGCGAAGCCACGCCACTACCTTTTGAGGCAGCTAGGTTGGCACGCAGTGCCAACCCTACCCGATGCAGTTAAGACAGCGGCGCAGCCGCATCACAACCCCTCGCCAACCATACTCTAGCCCACTGGTCCCCTAAACTTGTCTTCCACTTCCGCACCTTTACACCTATTAATCTCACTATGGCCTTACCCCCGTTGCCTCCCCAGCTCCAAGCGCGTCGTGATTTCCTGCGCAAGGTCGCGCTCGGGGCGGCGTTGTTCGCTATGCCCGGAGCTTTCGCCGAAGCGCTCACGCGGACGCCTAAGCAGACGGAGGGTCCGTTCTATCCTGACAACCTCCCGCTCGATACCGACAACGACCTCATCATCATGAATAACGGGATCACCCCAGCGGTCGGCGCCGTCACGTGGCTGAGTGGTCGCATCCTCGACGAAAAAGGCGAGCCGGTGCGCAATGCCCTCGTCGAGATTTGGCAGGCCGATAACAACGGCGCGTACATCCACACGAAGTCGGGTAACGCCGCGAAGCGCGACGGTAACTTCCAGGGCTTCGGACGCTTCCTCACCGGTTCGACGGGCGAGTACCTTTTTCGGACCATCCGCCCGGTGGCCTATCAGCCGCGTGCCCCGCACATTCACTTGGCCGTCCGCATCAAGGGCAAGAAGGAGCTCATCACCCAGTGCTATATTCAAGGCCACGAGCTCAACGCGAACGACATGGTCTACAAGGCCATCAAAGACACCAAGCAGCGCGACAGCGTCACGCTCGGCTTTGATCCCTTGAAGGGCTCCAAGGCTGGCGAACTCGCCGCGCGTTGGGACGTCGTCCTCGGTTTCACGCCAGAGGGGTGAAGGGTAGGGGGCAGGGACAGCACCGCGTGCTGTCTGTTGAAAGGGGGGACCGGGAACCGGAATGGAGGTAGGGGCAAGGCTTTGCCTTGCACTCCGCCTGACGGAGGGCGCGGCGAAGCCACGCCCCACCCTTAAGAGGCAGCTAGGTTGGCACGCAGTGCCAACCCTATCCGAGGCAGCTAGGACAGCACGCGGTGCTGTCCCTACCTCAAGACAGCGGCGCAGCCGCATCACAACCCCTAGCCAACCATACTCTAGCCAACCAGTCCCCTCGCAGCGCTTAGCGCCCCAACAAAAAGCCCCTGATTTCTCAGGGGCTTTGCTTGGGCGCTAAGCGCTGCGCCTTACTTCGTGCCGTGGGCCTTGATGAAGTCGATGTTCGCCTTCACCTGCGGGACGCTGTCGTTCCAGTCGGCTTCGTGCTCGATCGAGATGTGGCCGTTGAAATTCTGCTTCTTGAGTTCTTCGAGGCAACCAGCGGCGTCCACCACGCCCTTACCTGCGACGACCACGGGAGCGTTGCCGAACTTTTCCTTATCCTTGAAGTGCACGCTGATAATGCGGCCGTTGAGGATGCGGAGGCACTCGACCGACTTCAGGTTGGAAGTCGCCCAGTGGCCGATGTCGGCGCAAGCACCGACGCGCTTGTCGCGGCTTTCAACAACGCCCAGGATGTAGAGGGGATTCCAGACCTTATACTTCGGGTTGCTCATCGAGCCGCCGTGTTCGTGAAAGGCTACCTTGATGTCGGTTTCGATGGCAGCTTTTTCCCAGGCGACAATCTGCTCGGTGGATTCGGTGCAGACGGCGTAGAGGCCCATCTTCTTGGCGAAGGCCATGATCTTGTTCACTTCCTCGGCGTTGCTGGCACCAACGACGCCGTAGTTGACCGCCTTGATGCCTTGGCGCTTCAGCTCAGCCTGGAGTTCGGCCATGGCCTCAGCGGACATGGAGTGGTTCACCTTGTCCTTGGAGCCGGGCTTGAGAATCTGGCCAGGATAGAACTCGATCATGTTACCGCCGGCTTCCTTGGTCTTGGCGATGGCTTCAAACGCGGAGAAGCGGTTGAACGTGTAGGCTTGGCAACCGATGAACCAGCCATTCTGGCGGAGTTCTTCCGGCAGAGGGTCGGCGTTAAGCTGAGCCACGAAGGCCAGCGCGAGGAGGGTGAGGAGACGCATGGGGATGAGGGGTTATGACAGAGAAAGACGAGGGGTGTTCCGTAGGTCAAGAACCTGCCGCCGCCGGGTTGTGAAAAGAACCTCAATTTCCTCATAATTAGCCATGTGCATGAACTTTTTACGTCGCTGGTTCGGCTGGCCAACCCGCCGTCCCCTCACGTCGGATGAGGCTTTCGGGCGTTGGGGCGAGGGGCAGGCGGCCGAGCATTATCGTGCGGCGGGAGCAACGATTCTGGCCCAAAACTGGCGCCATGGCCGCGATGAACTCGACCTCATAGTCTTGGAGCG
>CAITUF010000244.1 GCA_903895475.1 uncultured Opitutia bacterium
GGATGGGTCGAGGAATGAGTCGAGGGCGGAGGCGATGAGTGAGTCGAGGGCGGAGTGGTGGTTCCTACATCGATTCAGCCCTCTGTACTATGCCATCTGTCCTCGACTCTGCCATCTACTCTGTAATCCATACTCGATTCAGCCCTCGACCCTGCTTTACTGAACCCCATGCGCCCCCTCGCCCTGCTCTGCCTTTCCCTGCTCAGCCTCTTTGCCCGTGCGGCGGATGCTCCGCTGACCTACGTTGGCACCGAAGGCCCTGGGAAGGGCAAGAAGGTCGTGCTCATCGCCAACGACCATGAATATAAGTCTGAGGAGGCGTTACCGCAGCTGGCGCGCATCTTGGCCAAGCACCAAGGCTTCACCTGCACGGTACTGTTCGGTATTGATCCTAAGAACGGTGCTATCGCACTAGGCAACCCGAGCAATATCCCGGGCACCGAAGCGCTGAAGTCCGCCGACCTGCTCGTGATCTTCACCCGCTTCCAGTCCATCCCCGTCGAGCAGATGCAGCCCATTATCGATTACCTTAACCGCGGCGGGGCGGTCATCGGCCTGCGAACCGCGACGCACGGCTTCCGCTATGCCAAGGATAGCCCGCTCTATAAATATTCCTTCGACTACAAAGGTGAGGATTTCAAAGGAGGCTTTGGTCGGCAGATTCTCGGTGAAACCTGGGTCGGTCATTATGGCCCCAACCACAAATCCAGCACCCGCCTCGACCTCGTTACTGGGCAAGCCAATCACCCCGTCCTCCGCGGCGTGAAGGACGTCTGGGCCGAGATCGGCGCGTACAATGCGAACCCCATCGAAGGTAGCACGATTCTTGCCATGGCCCAGCCCCTCAGCGGCATGAAGCCGGACTCTCCGGTCGACGCCACCAAGAAGCCCATGCCGGGCGCATGGGTGCGTACCTATAAGTCCACCTCCGGCAAGGAAGGCCGCGTCTTTGCGTCGACCTACGGCGCCTCGGGTGACCTCGCCAATGATGGCTTCCGTCGCATGCTCGTGAACGCGTGCTTCTGGACCACGGGCCTTGAAGCCGCCATCCAGCCTGACCTAAAGATCGACCTCGTCGGCCCTTACAATCCGACCTGGCTGGGCACCTTCAAGCGGGCGGGCGCGGTAAAACCTGCCGACCTCGCCAGCTACGATAGCCCGATCTTCCCGGTCGTGCCAGTCGTACCGGCGAAGGCGAAGTAATTTCAGTCGAATATCCATCGACGGTCGTTTGCGTTTCAAACGTTTCGGTTCACTCTAAAGTGATCGTGCCTTCCATCGTCGTGCCAGTGATGACCCTCGGGGACTGCGTCTTCCTGCCGCAGCAGCTCATGCCCCTGCGCATTTTCGAACCACGCTACCGGCTGATGCTGAAGGAAGCATTGGCGGGGAATCGCATGTTCGCGGTCTCACAACTCGACGAGGATAAATTATCACCCGATAATGAAGAGCCACCGTGCCCCGTTACGTGCGTTGGGCGCATCGCTGGACATGTGGATCTAGAAGACGGAACTAGCCACCTGGTGCTCGAAGGCCTGCGCCGTGCAAAGGTGCTTAAGGTGCAACGGCGCACGCCCTATCCACGCCTAGAGATTACGCCGCTAGCGGAAGAAGACATCGTGGATCCGCTGGACTGCACGCGCGAGATTGCGCGCATCATGGCCTTCTCCGAGCAACTCCTCGGCGAGCTCGGTGCCGACGCCCAACCGATTATTGAAAGACTCCGCGGCCTGACGAATCAACCCGGGCTCTTAGCAGATGCGGCCGCGGGCCATCTCATCACTGAAACGGCGGTGCGCCGGCGGCTCCTTGAATGCCTCTCACCACAGCAACGGCTCATCCTCGTCGCCGACCAACTGGCACGACTAGAAGCCGAACGCAGTTTAGGCGAACAAGGTCAGGACTTAGATCCGGGAATGAATTAAGCCCATAGGTTGGGTCTGGACTGCGTCACGACCTAGCGAGGACAGAACCAAGTCCTGTTCCTAAGGCCTCTTCACTTTAATGAGTTTGAGCTCGGAAGTTTCCGGCCAAGGGAGCGAAGCAGCCCTTGAGTCGGCGATACATAGCCGATTTGTATGTTAACTATTTAACTATCAACAGTTTAAGTGGTCAAATCGCGCAATAACTCCTACCCCAAACCCCAAGCCCAGAGCCCCGGCTTCGGCTTCTCACTTGCAAATTGGAATCATTCCAACTCATTCCTAACTTAGAATGATTCAAAAGCTCACAGAACACGATCGCGAGAACCTCCAAGAGTCCTTGGCGACCAGCGGCCAGAAGGTGACCCCCCAACGCGAAATCGTTTTTGCGGTGCTCCTCGCCAAGCGCGACCACCCGACGGTCGAAGATGTCTTCCAGCGGGCCCGTGAGTCCATGCCCGGGCTCTCCCTCGCCACGGTCTATAACTGCCTCGAAACCTTCGTAGGTTGCGGCCTCGTCCGTCAGGTGAATCACGAACGTGAATCCACACGCTACTGCCCCAACCTGGCCCCGCACGCACACTTCCGCGACGAGGCCACGGGGCACGTCCACGACATCGAACTCCCCCCCGAGATTATCCAGAGCCTCCGCTCCATCCTGCCGGCTGGCTTTAACTCGGAGACCATCGAAATCAGTTTCCGTGGGCGCTCCCAGGAAACGGCCCCCCGCTCCACTTCTAACTAATTTCTTTTCACTTCCATGCCTGACTCTTTAGTCATCAAGAACCTGAACGCCTCGATCGGCGAACGCCCGATTTTGAAGGATTTCTCCCTCACCGTCCCGAAAGGCGAGGTCCATGCCATCATGGGCCCGAACGGCA
>CAITUF010000245.1 GCA_903895475.1 uncultured Opitutia bacterium
GGCACGTTCCCCGCGCACGCGGTCGGCGAGGTGTTGGTAATGCACGCGGGCATTACCGGTGAAGGCGTCGCTGGGTTGGGAGACGAGCCACCGGATGGCCGCATAAGGGAGCGGGTAGGCCTGCAAGACTTCAGCCGACCCAGCGACGTCGCAGTACAGCGCGCGATCGACGGCCAGTAAGGCTCGGGCGGGCAAGCCATCCAACCAGAGCTGTTGGCCGTATTCTAGGCAGAGTAGATAGAGTTCCGCCCCGCCTTCTTCCCTGAACTCAGCGAGGTCGCGCCAACTCAAGGAGCGTCCGCAGGAGGGCAAGAAAGGGCAGGGCTGGTTCACGCTTAAGGCTTCGCGTACGGATTCGTCTGCTTCTCGTGACCAACCGTCGTGCGCCCGCCATGGCCAGGGTGGAGTACCGTCTCATTCGGTAGCGTGTAGATGCGCGTACGAATAGAAGTCAGTAGCTCGTTCCAGTTGCCATTAGGTAGGTCGGTCCGGCCCACGGAGCCGCGGAAGATGGCGTCGCCGCAGAAGGCGACTTGATCGCTCGCACAGTAAAAGAGAAGGCTGCCAGGGCAGTGGCCGGGGACGTGGCGCGACTCGAAGGACTTGCCGGCTGCGATGAACGTCGAGCCATCTTCCAGCCAAGTCGTGACCTTGACGGATTTGAAGTCAGCATCCGAGAGCTCAGGAAGCATCGCGAGGTAGCGGTTCTTATAGGCTTCGATATTCTCAATCAGTTCGCGATCCGCTCGGTGCGCGAGGACCTCGGCACCAGCGGCGGCGAAAGCATGGGCCTCGCACATATGGTCCCAGTGACCGTGAGTGAGTAAGAGGTGCGTGAGTTTTAGGCCGCGAACTTTGATTAGCGGTAAGAGGGCCGAAGCTGACCGCTGCGGGGCGTCGACGACGATACACTCTTTGCTGTCGTCAGACGTGATCAGATAGGCGTTGGTCTCGAAAGGCCCGAGCGAGCTGGCTTCAATTTTCATCAGAAAGGGTTAGGAAGGACCAAAGGCTTTAGCCAAGGCTGTTTCAACGATTTCCGGCGGGCGGATAGCTTTGAAGTCGCGGCTAACAAACGCATGCACGGTGAAACCCTCGACGAGAAGTTCGTCCCCGCGCTCAACTTTGTAGGTCAAGTGGAGCCGCGCCCGGGGTTTCTCTGCTAAGGTGACGGTGATGCGGACCCGATCATCGAAGTGCGAGGGGCGGTGGTAGGTCAGGCCAGTCTCAAGCACGGGAAGGAGGAAGCCTTGTTTTTCGAGTTCGCGATAGGGGCAGCCGAGTTGGTCCAGCAAAGCCACGCGCGCCATCTCGAACCAAGGCAGATAGTTACCATGGTAGGTGACGCCCATGGCATCGGTTTCGGCGAAGCGAACCCGGGTTTCGACGGTGGCCTGTGGCATGGGCTTGTTCTGGGTTAAAGGACTGTGCTTTCCAACCGTAAAGGCTCCCGCTGGGTCGCTTCTCCTTGCCCCCGGCGGGGTGGTCGTGAAGATGGGGCCATGGGTCAGCGCGAGCGATGGATCTTATTCTTGGTCGGCGCCCTGATGGGCGTAGGCGTCCTGTGGGTCGTGCAGACCAATAGCCAGCCCCAGCGTGACGCAAAGCGGCAAGTCCGCGAGGGGCTTAATCTCCCTGGGATGATGTACGACTTCGCGGTGATGCAGAAGGGGTTCTACGGTCATTATGTACTCTGGGAGTCCGTGGAGACACGCCCTGATGGCTCCAAGGTACGGTCCATTGTCACGGGCGGGCGCCGTCGCTACGAGGTCACGGGCCGTGAGCTGGCACAGGAGTATCTTTGGGTTCGGGAAACGTACGCCCCTGGCACGGCACTGGCGGAGCCAGGTCCGGTCACGGACTACGCCTTCCAGTTCGCCGATCGCGTCGCCCTGAAACTAAAGCCCGGGCATCAGGCAGCGGAAGTGAAGCTACCGAGCGGTGACATCGCCCAGCCGGTAGTCGGCAAGCCGGACGAGGCTATTTTGGCCTTAAAGCAGTGGCATGAGCCGCTTGATAAAACGCCGTGGGCCGACTTGCCGAAGGTTTTGGCGGCCTTGCGCGCCGACCCCGCGGTGGCTTCGGCCGAACTCATCCCCATCGATTGGAAAAAGGAAGCGGATATCATCCGCGCCAATAGCGGACAGAAATGAAAGACGATCTCCAGCGCAAGGGCACGGTGACCGTGGCAATCAGCCTGACGGTCAATATTTTCTTAGCTGGGCTAAAGCTTATCGTCGGCTTCACGTGTTTTTCGCAGGCCCTCGTGGCGGACGGGATTCATTCCTTGGTCGATATCGCTGGTGACATCGCCGCGTTGATCGGCCTGCGTTTGGCTCATCTGCCAAAGGACGAAGACCATCCTTATGGTCATCACCGCTTCTCGACGCTGGCGGCCTTACTCATCTCCTCGCTCGTGCTGCTTTTCTGTCTGGGTTTGGCTTGGCAGTCGCTGAGTGGACTCGTCTCCGGTGCAGCCGTCAAGAAGCCCGAACTCGCTGCGGCTTGGGTCGCTGGGGCGGCCTTGGTGATTAAGGAAATCTTTTATCAGTTTGCCCGCCGCCAAGCCGAGCGCCTCGGCTCGCGCTTGCTCATGGCTAATGCCGCCGACCACCGAGCAGATGCGATTGCTTCGCTCCTGGCCCTCGTGGCCGTCGTCGTCGCCAACGTCCACCCAGAATGGGTCGCTGTCGATAAAGTCGTCGGGCTCGTCCTGGCGGGTTGGCTTGGTGCCGAAGGTATCCGCCTTTTCAAGGGCGCCTGCTTGGACCTCATTGATACCGCGCCCGAAGAGGCGGTGCTTAAGGACCTCAGTGAGCACATCTTGGCCGCCCCAGGGGCGAAGGGTTTCCACGCTTTCCGTGCCCGCCGCTTGGGTGATCGGTTTGAGGTCGATTTCCATCTGCAGGTCGCCGAGACCGCGACGGTCGCCGAAGGCCACGCCATCGCTGGTCGGATTAAGGCTGATATCCTGCGTTCGCATCCGGAGGTCGTTGCCGTGCTCGTGCACGTCGAGCCCGACCACCCGGAGCACCTTAAGCCCGATGGGCACCACGGCTTGGCCAACTGAATTCAGTTTGTTTTGATTAGGTCCGGCTCTCGGCTATTACTCTGGCATGCCCCGTTTCCTTCTCCTTGTCCTTGTGGCTTTGGCCGCCACTGCCCACGCCGCTAAGTCGCCCAATATTGTCTTCATCTTCGCCGATGACCAACGCGCGGATACGATTGCGGCTTTGGGTAATGCGCACATCAAGACCCCGAACCTTGACCGCCTCGTGCAGCGCGGGCTGTCCTTCACGCGCGCCTACATGCAGGGCGGTAATAACGGCGCCACCTGCGTGCCCTCCCGCGCAATGTTGATGTCCGGCCGGCCCTATTTCCACGTCGATGAAAAGCTCATGCGCGATGAGACCTGGCCGCATGCCTTTGGGGAGGCTGGCTACGCGACCTTCGCCGCAGGGAAGTGGCATAATGGGGCCGGTTCCGTCGGGCGCTCCTTCCAGGCCGCGAAAGCGATGTATATCGGCGGGATGACCAATCCGCTGAAGGCACAGGTCTGTGATCTCCTGCCGACGGGTAAGATGGGGCCAGAACGCCTTTCGCCTAAACACCTCTGTGAAGAAGCGACGGATGAGGTGCTAGGCTTTATCAAAGCCCACGACCCAACGAAGCCTTTCTACGCTTACCTGGCTTTCGATGGCCCGCATGATCCGCATATCGTCCCTGACGGTTTTCCGGTGACCTACGACCCCGCGAAGATCCCGTTGCCGGCGAATTTCCTCCCGCAGCATCCTTTCAATAACGGTGACATGACGCTCCGGGATGAACTGCTCCTGCCTTGGCCCCGGCAGCCCGCGGCTATCCAACAGATGCTCGCGGACTACTATCGCTACATCAGTTACTTGGACCAGCAGATTGGTCGCATCCTCGATGCCGTCGAAGCCTCGCCGCAGGCGGCGAACACCGTAATCGTTTTTGCAGCGGATTCGGGCGTGGCCCGCGGCTCCCACGGACTCATCGGTAAGCAGAACCTCTACGAGCATTCGCTGCGCGTGCCCCTCATCATCGCCGGGCCGGGCGTACCCAAGGGCCAGCGGACCGATGCCCTGTGTTACCTTTTCGATGTGCTACCGACGCTCGGTAAGGTCTGTGGAGTGGCGGCCCCTAAGACCAGCGAGGGCCGCGAGTTCAGCGCACTCTTCGCTGCCCCCGCGTCGGCCCACCGTCCACAACTCCTCTTTGGCTACCGCAATATCCAGCGCGCCTTAAGCGATGGTCGCTGGAAACTCATCCGCTACCCCCAAGTCGACCGGACCCAGCTCTTTGACCTCCAGGCCGACCCGTTTGAGATTACCGACCTTTCGGCCAAGCCAGAGCACGCCGCGCGCGTTGCCGACCTGCTAGCCCGTCTGGCCGAAGAGCAGAAGGCCGTCGCCGACCCCTTACCCTTGGTTGTGGCCAAGCCGCAACCTGCGGACTGGGTGCCTCCGAACAAGCAACCCAAGTCCGGGAAGAAGTAAGCCTAACCGCCTGACCTTAGACGCCCGTCGCGGTGTAGGACTTCCGACCGTATTTCTTCGCGAGCCATTCTTGCAGCTCTATGAAATCGGGCGGCGGAGCGACCTCAATGGTCAGTGGCTTACCTGTCTGCGGGTGGAGCAGGGTTAGGCGGTTCGCATGCAACATGACGCGTGGCATCGGCCAGCCGTCGTAGGCAGGGTAGTCGAACTTGCCGTAGGTACGGTCACCGAGGATGGCGTGACCGATGTGCGACAAGTGGACGCGGATCTGGTGGGTACGCCCCGTGTGCGGGAAGGTGCGAAGAAGCGCGGCATGGGCACCGAACTTCTCTTCGACGCGCCAATCGGTGATGGCCTCACGGCCGTCTTCGCGAACAGCCATGCGCACGCGGACGGTGCGGTGGCGGTCGATCTTGGCGTTGACACTACCGCCAAGCAGGCGCGGGCACTTGTCGAC
>CAITUF010000246.1 GCA_903895475.1 uncultured Opitutia bacterium
AGGATGCCGTTATCGCGGGAGCGCTTCGTGCGGCTACCCCAGGTCTTCTCACCCCACTTGAAATCACAGACGAGGTGATAGTCCTTAAAGGCGCCTTTCGTGACCATGCTGCCGTAGCCTTCCCCGCTGACGCGGAGCGCGCCATCTGGCTGCAGCTTGTAGACTTCCTTGGGGTCACCATGGATGTCAGCCTTCGGGTTGATGTGGTAGTCCATCTTTCCGTCACGTACATGCTCGAGGAGGTTGACGACCTGGGTGACGGCCTCTTGCGGTGGCTCGGGTGGGAGGACGGGGACAGGCTTGGCGGGCGGTGGCGTCTGCGCCCACGCAGCGAGCGTGCAGAGCAGGACGGAACCGTACGCTAGCCAACGGGGTGTTGGGGTAGAACTCATGGGTTATAGAGGACTAAAGGCTGGGGAGGATTGTTCCAGCAGGTTTCGCCCTAAGCCGGAAAAACTTAGGCCTTATGTCGGTCAAATAGCCGACACGGGCAGACCGCAGGGACAACCGACCATTCAGGCCAACGGGAGCTAAGCCCTAGAAACGGCTCAGACCATTATCTACCTATACGTAGACTTATCGGCCACTTGCCGACCGGATACGCGTTCGAAAAAAAGCTCCAGCGTCCATTCCATCGCCACGCTTTTACTTCCCAGGTAGGGGAAGTGTCCGTAATACAGCCCCAACTGTTCGGACGCCTCGCGATAACTCCCGCCGCGAGCGGCCACGAACAGCGCACACGCCAACCCGGTTCGATCCGACCCCGCCCTGCAATGAATCAGGAGAGGCTTCGGCGCGTCGCGTAGCGTCCGAAGGAGTTCCGCCAACTGCTTCTCGTCCCACTCTTGGTTTGCTGAAAGCGGCATGTTGATGAAAAGAATGCCGTGCTGCTGCGCGACCCTGGCCTCACCCTCGTACCAGTCTACGCCAGGCTGTGGCCCGCATAAGTTCAACACCGATTTAATGCCATGCTGGTTAATCGCCTTCTCTAAGCCATCAGCCCCGAGCCGCGACGAGCGGAAAAGCACGCCCTTGTCAACTTCGTGGAAATTCCCACGGCCATGGACGAACGCGTAAGCTCCCGCCACCAGCAAAAAAGCGAACAGGCCGAGGTTGCGGACCGCTTTGCCTAGCCAGGAGAGATGCTGGGGGAATGACATGCACGGATGTTACCATGTGATTAAGCCTTTTAAGCGGCGACAGTGTCACAGGATTTGGACGGCCGCCGCGAGCCGTTGAAGCACGCCACGGGAAGCGTCCGCAGCACCAATGTTCTGCAAGCCCCGGCCTAAAGCGCCAGCATCCGCCGGCGGAGTTCGGCGGTTTCTGCACGAGCGTCAACGCCCGTCACCTGGTAAGGCTCCCCCAAGGTGATGGTCGCACCCCGGCGGTAAAACGGCCAAAGCAGGAAGAGCAGAACGTTCTGCGTCGTAATCGAGAAACGGTTCACCCAAGGACCTGGATAATTGCCATACCGGATACGCATCGGGACCAGGGGGACGCCCGCCTGAGCGGCGATGCGGACCGCCCCAGTTTTGTGCGGCAACAAGTCCTCACCGAGGGCTTCGACGATCCCCGTCGGGCAAATCGCCACCGGTTGACCCGCTTGCAAGAGACCAACGGCCGTGGGTATCGCGACGAGGACGAAACCCCAGCGAATCGCCCAGTTTTTCAAGCAGGGAAAGGTGAAGACCTTGTTATCGACCAAGAGACGCGCCTTGGGGCACACCAGTCCAAAGAGAAAAACATCACGATAACTCGGGTGGTTCGCACACAGCAACACGGCGCCCTCCGGCACAGTCCCCACGACCTTCACCTCCCCCACCAGCAGGCGAATCAGCCCGAGGGCTGGCTGCGGGGTCACGTGCGTGGGGTCTCCAATCGACATAGCCAAACTATAGCCAAATCGCCCCCGCGAAGCAACCCCACTTCCCTCCCCTGCCCCCTCGCCCAACCGAACACCCCTGCCATCGTCAGGATTAACACCAAAGCCATCGAGAACGAAGGCTTAGTCGAGTACTGGCACCACGATTGAGACCACCCGAGCTGGGAGGCCGCTTAGAAAGGTAAGCGGGCGACGCGGCGCTTCCCCAAGTCAGCCTTAATTACTCCGGACGTCGCCGACGCAGAAATAAAGTAAGGCGACCAAAATGAGGCCAGCGGCCACGATTAACACGAGTGTATCCATGCGACGAAAGACACCGAGAAAAGCCGCCCCGTCCATTAACCATACCCCCTAGGCAAGCCTAGGTTCTTCCACCTAAGCACTCATTCTTCCGTCGAAGTTTTCTTCGCCCGCAGGGCGCGTCGACGGGCCTGCCAATCCGGATGCTCCCGGAGGTACTGAATCAAGGCGGTGACAATCGGCCCCGAAGCATCGTCGGGGTGACACCAGCCCATCGCCTCGACCAACTCACGGTTACCTCGCCACAGCCCAAGGTTATTACGGATCCACATCCCTAAACCGAAGTGGGTGCCGGCATCGTCCTCCAGCAACGCGATTTCTTTCAGTGTCCCGACGTTCAAGGTCTTCAGGCAATACTCCACCGCCGCCGGTACGGTCTTCGGGTAGTTCTTCTTCTTGGGCATGGGCTCCATGTGCCCACGCCAAGATAACCCGCAAGGGGGGACCTGCGCTCCTGGCCTCTGGCCGCTAGCTTAACTCCCAAAAACGAGAGGCAGTGTGCCAACGCACACTGCCTCTCGAGTATTCAACCGCTGCCACTGCCGCGGATACCGACCCACTTAAACGCTGTCGCGGGTATTCTTTTGAACGGCGACTGCGCCGAAAAGGGCAAACATGAAGGAGAAGGCGTAATAGCCTTTTTCGCTCGGTAGGATAGTTGCATTCCATAAGCCAACCACGAGTAAGAGAATGGACATCATCATAGCGCCCCAGCAGATCCCGTAGTAAATATCGCTGACCGGAATATTATCCAAGCGGTCTCTGACGCTTTTCTGCAACGAGACCACGGAAAAAAGGCCGAACATGAGCACGACGAAATAAAACCCTTTTTCATTAAGGAGCATGTCCTTACGGTCTGCATTCCAAAGTCCGATTAAGTAGCCAAGCGAACCGACAATGAGAGCCAGCCAAGAGGCTCCGACGAATGCGGCTGAGGGTTTTTGAGACATATTTTTATTATTTGGGTTGGGTGTGAGGGATGAATCGAAATTGGATATTAATCTTTTAGAACGTGAACTGGCAGCGAAAGCCGGGGCGGAACTCGATTCGCAAAGTATACCACGCCGCCGAGCGTAGCGTATGTCGATAAAACCGATACACCCCATCGGCCTAATCGATAGCCCGCCGACTCTGAGGCTAGGCCGGTGAGGGCTCATGCACTAGCTAGGTGCGTCTCACTTAGCGGAATAACGGATTGGGGTAGTCACGGTTTTCATCCCTCCTCACGCGCTGACGCGCGGAGAGGGAGGGATTGATTCCGCTTCGCTTCAGGGCTCCGCCCCGATGCCTACGGCATCGCCTGCTCGGCCTAGCGGCCTTCGCCGAACCCAAGGGTTCTCATCCCTCCTCGCGCGCTAACGCGCGGAGAG
>CAITUF010000247.1 GCA_903895475.1 uncultured Opitutia bacterium
GGCACCGCGCGCGCGTTCCTCGTCAATCACGCCTGCGCCGACCTCGCCACGCTCGCGTGGACCGGACTCCTCCTCACCAGACTCCATACTCGATACTCCATACTCTCCATCAGCGTCCTCCTGCTCGCTGGACTGCTTCTCATCCGCCTCATCGCACACGCGTGGCTCCTCGTCTCCCTCTCACGCACTCACTCCCTCGGCGCCCTCCGGATCATCTTCCTCGGCCTCCCCGCGCTCCTCTTCGGCCTCGGCCTTTCCATTCTTCTCACCCTCGCCACCTGGATCTGGCTCGTCTCCGACCTCGCCCTCGCCGCGCTGAGGTAGGGATGCGATGACATCGCATCCGTTCGCCGCAGGGCGAACTCAGGTAGGGGCACGATTCACCGTGCACTCCTCGAAGTCGGCGGGTGATTTAGGTTTAGCTTGCTTATGGCAGGGTATTAGGGTCGAAGCTTACCCCGCTTGTCCGTACCCACCTCTCCGCCGTTTTTACCTGATATGATTCGTAATTCCTGGGTTCTTTTCTGCGTTCTGGCGATGCCCTCCCTCGGGCACGCCCAGACTCCGCCCGACGCGGCGGAACGCGCGGTGGATCACGTGAAGCTGATCAAGTCGCTGGATGCCGCCGCCCTGAAGCGGGGCGAGGCGCTCTACAGTTCGATGTGCGTGGCGTGCCACGGGACGCCGGAGCAGCCAGGGTCGCTGCCGACGTCGCGGGCGTTCTGGAAAGAGCCCTTCAAGAATGGCGGCGACCTGCATGGTATCTACCGCACCCTCACCCACGGACTGGGACTCATGCCGCCTTGGCCCATGCTCACGCCGGTGCAGCGCTATGAAGTGGCCCACTACCTCCGCGAGCAGATGGTGAAGCCGACCAATCCGGCGGCCTATACGGTCGTGACGGAGGATTACCTCGCAAAGCTACCCAAGCCCCAGGGCGTGTTCGTGGAGACGGCGGCGATGAAGGAGTTCAAGCAGGGGCCGAAATACCTGCGCATGGACTTTGGTCCGGCGTTGATGTGGACCTTGGAGGCCGCCCCGGGAAACATCGCTTACAAAGGTATCGCCGTGCGCCTGGATGAAGGCGCGGGCGGCGTGACCAAGGGCCGTGCCTGGATACTCTATGATCATGACACCATGCGCGTGGCCGCGGCGTGGGCGGGTGAGTCGTTTGTCAACTGGCGGGGCATCGCCTTCGATGGCTCCCACGGCACGCACACGAAGATCGTGGGCGAAGCCGCTTTCGTGAACCCCGATCAACCCGGCTGGGCCCATCCGGCGAAGGGTGGCTATGCGGATGAGCGTATCCTGGGCCTCGATCAGAAGCCCTACGGGCCGCTCCCACGTCCGTGGATGCGCTACGAAGGCCTTTCCCATCATGGCCAACGCGTCGTGCTCCATTTCAGTATCGGCACGACGAAGCTGCGGGAATCCCCGGGCTGCGAAGTGCGCGACGGTAAGCTCGTCTTCACCCGGACGCTCGAAGTCGGCCCCGGCGATATGCCCCTCGAGATGCGCATCGCCCCGCTAGCGCAACGCGTCACGAGCGATGGCGGTCAGCTCGCCGTCGTTGGTAATTTTCAGGTCCTGCGTCTGCCCGCCCGTAAAGCAAGCCAGCGCATCACGGTACGCATCGAGTCCGAGGTGAAGGCGCCGGCCGGCCTGAAGCCGCTTACGCCGCCGAACGATCTCGCAGCGCTCACCCGTGGCGCCGCGCCGCAGTGGGCGGTGGGTCTGCCGGCCGCCAACGGCCCGAAGATTATCGGAGATGGTATCGAGGCCGATACACTCGGCTTTCCCGCCGCCGCCATCAACACGTGGCAGACCCAATGGCGGCTGGGCGGTCTGGACTTCTTCGCCGATGGTAAGCGAATGGCGGTCTGCACCTGGATGGGCGATGTGTGGCTCGTGGATGGCTTTGACACGGGGCAAGCCACCTGGCGGCGTATCGCCGCGGGGCTTAATCAGCCGCTGGGCCTGAAGATCGTCGACGACGTGATCCACGTCACCTGCCGCGATCAACTCGTGATCCTCCGCGACCTCAACGGCGACGGCGAAACCGATTTCTACGAGTGCTTCAACAGCGATCACCAAGTTACCGAGCATTTTCATGAGTTCGCCATGGGCCTGCAGACCGATGCGGCCGGGGACTTCTACTACGCCAAGTCGGCCCGCCACGCCAAGCCGCCGCTCGTGCCGCAGCACGGCACGCTGTTGCGCGTGAAAAAAGACGGTAGCCGGACCGAGATCGTCGCCAATGGTTTCCGCGCCGCGAACGGCGTGAGCGTCAATGATGACGGCAGCTTTTATGTCACCGAC
>CAITUF010000248.1 GCA_903895475.1 uncultured Opitutia bacterium
CCCTAAACGCGCCGCCGACCGCGACGCGGACACATCCTACCCTCCCCTGATGAAACCGCCCGACCGGTTTCCGGAGGACAGAGCCTTGAGCGTTCCGCGAGCACGCTCGGCAGTTGCGGGTTCGTTCCTCATGGGGCGGTGCCGCCGGAGAAAGACGCGCTCCGTATCCTGATACATAATATAGAGCACGCGATGGTGCGCCGTTGCGGGCGATGTCGAAACGCGACCGCAGTGCGCAAGACGCGCTGGCCCTGCAAACCGACGCGGCCAGATCAGGCGGGAGTACGCTCAGGGTCTTTTGTTTTGACCTCATTTTTTCCGGAGAAGGAAAAGGCAGGCGGCGGGACGGGAGTGGAGGCGCTCCTTGATTTGCGGCAGGGAGAGGTGCGGGAAGTGATCCGGGAGGAGGGCGAGGAGGGCGCTGCGCACGAGGGCGAGATTGGCGAGGGCGTTAGGGTTGCGCGTGCGAGAGCGGTCCTCGCCCCAGATGGCGTCGCGGCGCCAGTGGTTGCGGATTTCGACGCCGGCCCAGTGGCCTTGGATGAGCGCGAGCCATTGGGTCGGAGTGTGCGTGGTAGGCTCGGCGCTGGAGAGGTAATAGCGGACTTCGTCGGTGGTGACGGCGGTGCGCTTCACCGTGCGGGTGCAGCGCACGACGATCACGGCGCGGGCGTAGGGGAAGTCGGCGGTGAGCGGTTCGAGCGCGAAGGCGTGGACGCCTCGGGTGACGACGCGGCCGTGGCCGGGATCGGTGAGGAAAAAAAGGGCGTGGAGGTCTGGGCGTTGAGCGCCTCGGCCTGCGCGAGCAGTTTGGGCTGGTTACCTTTGATTTGGAGCAGGTAATCGCCGCCTTTTTCGACGATGGTCCGGGCGGTTGTTTTCTGGCAGTGGAGCGCATCGGCGGTGACGATCTTGTCGTCCAAAGCGGGCAGGCCTGTCAAAAGCGCCGTCGCGGCCGATTGCTCGCAACGGGCGGTGCCTTCCTTTTGATCGTAAATTGCAACGGCCTGCGGCGCGCCGTCCTCGTGCTGCGCGAGGGTGAGCAGTCCGATGTGGTCGCGGATCATCTTGCCGTCCAAGGCGAGGGCCTGCGGCAGCGTGCCGGCGCGGGTTTGCAGCCACCCGCCAAGCAGGGTGGCAAAGGCCACCGGATCGAGCCGGGTGAGCACCTGATAAAACACCGCGTAACCGGGGACCTGATAGAACGCCTGCGTGCCCCGCTTGCGGGGCAGGCCGAGCTGATGGCGCTGGGTCGGGGTGAGGGTCGAGGCGAAGCGTGCGATCTCGGCGATGTCGCGGCGGCCGGCGAGCAGTGCCATCGCGATGAGGGTGAGCACCGGGCCGATGCGAAAGCGCGCGTTCTTGGCCCGCGGGTCGGGCGCCTGGCGGAAGACTTCCTCCAGCGCGAGCATCTGGGGCCGGGTGAGCGGCAACACGCCGCTCGGCGGGGCGATGACCCCGCCCACGCAGTCGGCGGGCAGTGTCACGGCACCCAAGTGCCGGCGCGCCTGGGCGTCGAGTGCGCGCAGCCACAACCGCTTGGGCCGCTCATGGGGGACATAAAAATCGGCGCGGTGCCGGGCGTAGCCGGCGCTGAAGCCCACCGGCTCCCAGTTGCTCGCTTTGTAACACGTGCCCGCATACGCCTCAGGGTCGGTGAAGCTCTCGGCGAGCAGCGGACGGTAGCCGAAGTGTTCCTGCCACTGCGTGGCCAAGGCGCGCAAGGCCGCCCCCATCGCCTGCGAGGCGAGGTTGGGCGAATGGCCTTTCTCGCCCAGCACGAGGAACCGGCGGTTTTGCACAATGAGCTTCAGCCGCTCGACGCGTTGGTTGGCGCTCCAACCAATCCAGCGGTCCCGATCCTTCAAGGCGTAGCACGCCGGCCCCCACACCAGCAGCGCCGCCACTTGGCCACGCACCGTGACGATCTGCCGCAGATAATCCCCGACGGACCGCCCCGCCCCGAGGTAGTGGCGCTCCGCCAGTTGCTGGTCGAACCACTCCTGCTCCGCCACGGTGGCCACTCGCACGGTTGCGGTCGCGCCGCTCTCCGTCGTTTTGTCTTCCAGTGCAGGGTTGCTACGTTTTGCCGGCTTCATCCCACCCTGCTGTGCCACCCATCGCCCCAATTGTCTAGCACAAAGCGTAGCCCTTGCCCCAAGCTCCTTTAGAAATCGATCACAAGTTGCCCTGACAGGCGAGCACGGCGGACGCACTCATGTGTTGACTCTTGATAGATCAATAGTTTCCAGAAAGCCGAGGGGTCGCTACGCAAGGTCAGCGGCCGAGCGGTGTCCTTTTTTCTTTTCAAATCGAACCATGCGCGGTGCTCGGGCTTCGATTCCTTAATCCACGCTGCCAGCGGTTGGACCTGCACCGCTGCCAAA
>CAITUF010000249.1 GCA_903895475.1 uncultured Opitutia bacterium
GGCCACTGGCATGAGTTCGAAGGCCGTCCGTTGATGCCGACGTTCCATCCCAATTACCTGCTCCACAATAGTAGCCTGACAGCGAAGCGCACGGTCTGGGAAGACTTCCTGCTCGTCATGGAGAAGGTCGGACTGGTGCCCACTGAAAAGCAGCGCGCGTTTTTCCTCGCTCCGCCGCGCCCGGTTTCGACGGATGACGTGGACGTCGACGCTTAGCGCACCGAGGCCGCGAGCTTCTTCAACGGGAACTGCAGGACGTGCGAATTGCGGCCGCTGGCTTTGAGTTCCTGGCGGCGCACCGCCGGCAGATCCTTGAGCGAGGCCGCGACGAACCCACAGGACGACTGGAAGAAGCCCGAGGTCTGGGTCGTGAGGGCGAGTAGTTTCTTGGCGCCCCGGTCCTTGGCCCGGAGTTTGGCATACTCAACGAGCTTCTTGCCGACGCCGCGGCCGTGGTAGAACGGCTGGACGTAGAGCGCCCCGAGTTCCATGGCTTTGCCATCGGGGTAGGTACGAAGGGCGGCGCAACCGATGATGCTATCGTCGATTTCGTAGACGAAAAAGTCGGCGATTGATTGTTCAATCTGCTGGCGGGTGCGGAGGACGAGGGCCTCGGACTTCGCCCCATGTTTGGCGAGGTTGTAGAGGGCTTGGGCGTCCTTCTTCTTGGCCTGCCGAATGCGGTCGTAGTCGTTGGCGTGCACCATTGTGCCGAGGCCGACCTTATCAAAAATCTCCGTCAAGAGGCCACCGAAGACCCGTCCGTCCAAAATGTGCGCCCGGGGGACGTCTTCATCTAGGGCCTTGGCGGCTTGGGCAGCCTTGCTACGGATACGGGGATCGAGGTTCACCTTCTTATCGGCGAGTAAGGTCTTAAGTTCGTCTTCCGGTAGGTTAATTTTCACGACACCATTGACCTGCAAGCCCGGGAAGGGGGTGAGGTAGATGAGCTTGGAAGCGCCCATCGCCACGGCGAGTTCCATGGCTAAGTGGTCGCTGTTGACGCGGAGGGACTGACCTTCGCGGTCGCAGACAATCGGCGTCACGAGCGGCAGGATATCCTGCGCGAGCATGGACTTCAGGATGGCGGCGTCGACTTTCTCGATCTTGCCGCTGAAGAGGTGGTTGCGGCCTTTGATCACGCCGACGTTCGTGGCACGGACGGCGTTGGTAATCGCGCAACGCAGACCCGCCTGCGTTAAGTGTTCCAAGACGGTCTGGGAGACGAGCGCGGCCGCTTCCCGGGCCAGTGACATCGTCGGGGCGTCGGTGACACCTTCGCCTTGGATATCGGAGAGGGCCACATTGTGCTCCCCGGCGAGGGCGACGAGCTGGTGGCCGATGCCATGGACCAAGACGACCTTGATCGATAGGCTGCGGAGGACGGCGATATCGGTGACGATATTCGTAAAATTCTCGTGGCTGACAATGGAGCCATCGACCGCGATCACGAAGACATGATCACGGAACATCGGGACGTAACGGAGGATTCCCCGAAGGTCGGTCGGCTTCATGGCGCGCTCACGCTGGCTGGACATACCGAATCCTTATGGACTCATCGGACCTTTCCGCAATACTGGATGAAACATGGGAGCCCCTCGTCGAAAGAAAGCCACGGTGGTCCCGCCTGACCTGCAGGAGTCCGTCGACGCCTTCTTGGCCTACCTGTCGCTGGAGCGTGGGTTGGCGAAGTTAACGGTGGCGGCCTACGAGGACGACTTGGCCCGGTTCACGGCGCACTGCGCCCGCTTGGGCAAGGAGCGCTGGACAGAGGTCGGTTTGGCCGAGGTGGAGTCATGGGTGAAGTCCCTGGATCGTCTCGGCCATGCCGCTGCCTCGCTGTCACGCCGGCTTTCCGCGGTGCGGACCTTTTCCGCTCACCTGGTGCGGAGTGGCCTCCGTCGCGATGACTTCACCGAACTCGCCCGGGGTCCGAAGTTTCGCCGGACCTTGCCGGGTACGTTGACCGCCGAGCAGGCCGCGAAGGTCGTGTCGGCGCCCGATACTTCCACGCCCCAAGGCCTGCGCGACCGTGCGATGCTCGAGCTCATGTACGGCTCGGGCTTACGCATCTCCGAACTCTGCGGGGTCGAACTGCAGGCGCTCGATTTGGAGTCCGCCTTGGTCCGCGTTCGGGGTAAGGGCTCCAAGGATCGCGTCGTGCCCGTGGGCGAAACCGCCATCGTCGCAGTGCGGGCTTATTTAGAGAAGGGCCGTCCGGCACTGACGCGTAAAAAAACTGGGAGCGCGGTTTTCCTCAGCGCCCGCGGCCAAGCGCTGTCCCGTAAGACCTTTTGGTTGAGTGTGAAGCAGGCCGCTGCGCGCTCGGGGGTCGACGTACCAGTTAAGCCGCACCTCTTACGGCACGCCTTTGCGACCCACCTCTTGGCAGGTGGCGCCGACTTACGTTCAATCCAAGAGATGCTCGGGCATGCTGACATCGCCACGACGCAGGTTTATACGTCGGTCGAACGCAGCGCCTTGAGCGATGCCCACCGTCAGCATCACCCGCGCGGCCGTAAGCCCGGGGCTTAGTTGCGGAACGCGAGGAGGCTTCCGAGAATCGTCGCTGCCGACAGCGCACCGATGAGGAAGCGCGACGTGAACGAGATTTCTAGCGGTACGACTTCTTCTTGGTCGTCGGTCGGACGGACCACGGCTTCGCGGAGGATGGCAAAGTAGTAGTGGATACTGATCGCAACGCTAAGGAGGGCAGCGCCGAAGACCCACCAAAGGTTGAGCTTGGCGAGGAAGATGAGGATCAGAAGCTTGGCAAAGAAGCCGATGGAAGGCGGGATGCCGGCGAGCGAGCCGATACCGAAGCCAAGGGCGCTGGCGAGAATCGGGGAGCGCCGCAGCAGGCCGCGGAGGCCGAGTAACGGACGGTGATGGTCATCCGCCACCGGGAGCTCGATGAGGGCCTGCGAGACGAGGAACGTGCCAATCGCGTAGGCGATGAGGTAGATCGAGAGGAGCTGCGGGCCGTCGTTGGTGCCAGCGATGACCACCGCGGCGATGGCGGCGAGCAGGAAGCCAGCATGCGAAACGCCCGAGAGGGCCAGCACGCGCTTCACGTCGGTCGTAGCAAGGGCGGCGAGGTTGCCGACCAGTAGCGTGAGGATGGCGGCGATGGCCAGTAACGGGGCGAGCTTAGGGGTCAGCGGGGCGAAGGGACCCGTGACGAGGAGTAACAGCGTGAAGGCACCGGCGGCTTTGGAGGCCGTGCCGAGTAGCGCCGTCGTGGGCGTGGGGGCGCCTTGATAGACGTCAGGAATCCAAGCATGGAACGGGAACGCACCGAGCTTGAAGGCGGCGCCACCCAGGATGAGCGCGAGGCCGACCAGCGTCAGAGCGCTCCCCTTGCCAGCCGCAAGCGCGGTGTTGATTTGGTCGAAGTTAAGCGAGTCCACTCCAGGGCCGCCGAGCGAACCGTAGACGAGCACGATGCCCATGAGGAGCAACGCGGAGCTCAGGCCGCCTGCGACCAGGTACTTCACGCCGGCTTCGAGCGAGGCTTGGCTGCGACGCAAGTAGCCGACGAGGACGTAGAGGCCGACGGCCGCCGTTTCGAGGCTGACGAACAGCGTCACAAAGTGGTTGGACTGCGCGAGCAGCATGAAGGCCGCGGTGACGACCAAGAGGACATGGTGATAGTCCGCGATGGGGGCGGGACGTTCTTTGAAGAAGCGGACAGCGAGGAAGCTCGTTAGCAGGGCGCTGAGTAGGAATGTCAGGCGGATGCCTTGGGCGGAGTCAGCGGAGAGTTTCGTCAGGCCAGCAAAGAACGCGGTCGGCTCGGCTGGGTTCCAAGCCGTGCCGCCTTGCAGCGCCATGATCATGACTAAGGCGAGGCCGATGCGGGCGGTGGTCGGGATGAGCCAGCGTAGGGACTTCGGCAGCGTCATCGCTTGCACGAGGCAGAACAGCGCTAGGCCCGCGACGCAGATTTCAGGCAGGATCGACGCCCAATCCGCATTGCGCGGGGCGAGGGCCTTGAAGGCGACGTCGATGTTGGCGAGCGAGGAAATCATCGGGCGGAAGGGGCAGGAGTAGTGGCCTTAGGGGCAGCGGGCGGGATGACGGGGACGGCCGGAGTCTTGGGGCTGGCGGAGCGGAGGGCCGCCGCGGCGATACCGCGGGCATCGGTGTTCGTGCACTGGGTGACGAGCGAAGGGACGAAACCAATGGTCATCGAGGCACCGAGCAGAAGTGTGGCGGCCAGACGTTCGGTGAAGCCAAGATCACCGAAGGGCGCATGGGCCGCCCGTTCTTCGATGTGCTTGGAGGCTGGTCCGAAAAAGACCGTGGCGACCGCACGCAGCGCGTAGATGGCGGAGACGACGACGGTGGAGGCGACCAAAGCCTGGACCCAGAGTGGTTCAGCGCGCAGGGAGAGGAAGACGCCGATTTCGCCCCAGAAGTTACCGAAGCCAGGGAGACCGATAGAGGCCATGGTGGCAGCGATGAAGAAAGCCGCGAGGACGGGCGTGCGGGCGGCGAGGCCACCGAGTTCTTCGAAGCGGTAAGTGCCGGTGCGCGTGCGCACGGCGTTAGCGAGCAGGAAGAGGGCGGCGCAGGACAGTCCGTGCGCGACCATCAGGAAAATCGCGGCGTCGATACCGGCCGCTTCGCCCTTGGCCGTGCCGACCCAGAGACCGAGGAAGATTGGGCCCATGTGGGCCACCGAGCTCCAAGAGAGCAGCTGCTTTAGGTCGCGCTGCGCCATGCAGATTAGGCCGACGATCAAGAGGTTCGCTAAGGCGCACCAGAAGAACCATTGGCCGAGGGTGCCTTGGCCAATTTGCATAGAGGCGGCGGCAATCATGACGATGCCGTAGAGACCGAACTTCTTGAGCGCACCCGCGTGCAGCATCGAGACTGGGGTGGGGGCGGCGGAGTAACCCGGGGCGGCCCAAGAGTGGAAGGGGAAGAGCGAAGCCAGCGTACCCAAGCCGAAGAGCGTCATTGCACCCGTCGCGGCGGGCAGCGGGGCATCCGCCGCAAAGAGACCTTGGAATAGTGCGGCGAAGGTCGCGTCGTTCCAGCTGAGGCCCGCCACCTCCATCGCAATCAGGATCCCACCCAGCGAAAGCATCGCGCCCACCGTCAGGTAGATCGCCATCTGCATGGCCGCCGACCGGCGCCCTTCGCCGCCCCAGAAGAGCGTCAGGATGAACGTGGGGATCAGCGCGAATTCGTGGAAGAAGTAGAAGCCGATAATATTATCGGTGGCGAACACGGCGAGCGTGCCGCCGAACATGAACAAGATGAGGCCGAGGTAAGTGGTGCGGGCTTCCACTTCCTGGATGAGGGCTTTGAGGCCAGCGGCGAGGCCGACGATAGCGGTCATGGCGAAGAGCGGCGCCGAGACGCCATTCAGGCCGAGCTTAAAGAGCCAAGGTCCATCCACGCGGAGTCGGAGGATAGCATCGAGCGGACCCGACACTGGTAAGAGGAACCAGAGGACGACGGCGGCGGGAACTGCGAAACCAAGGAAGGCGAGGCCTGAGACCCCACTGCGTGGTAAGACGCGGCCAGCGAGGAGAATCAGGCCGATCAGGACCGGTAGGAAGATTGCCGTAACCAGCAACCAAGCGTTGAGCGTGCTAAAAGTATCCATGGGTTAGCGGGCAAGGAGGTACCAAGCCAGAAGGGCGGAGCCGATGACAATCCAGAGCGCATAGCCCCGGGTCTGTCCGCGGTGAAAGGTGAGTCCGGTGAGATTGCCGAGGGCAGCGGTCGCGCCACCTGCGATCCAGCGCACGGCGACACCGTTGATGAGCATGAGGTCAAGGAACGCGATGAACTCAATAATCCGGCGCTGCGGGCCATCAATCCACCAGCGGTAAAGTCCGTCCATCCAGCGATGTTCGAGGAGATGATAGGTGCGGGGCGAGACGACTTGCAGGGCATCGGCACCACGGACGGTGCCGTAGAACTTGAGGGCGCCACCGAAACCAAGCACCAAGGCGAGGAGACCGATAATCGTCGAGGGTGCGGTGAAGCTAAAATGCATTTCTTCGAGCGCCTGGTGGACGACCTGCAACGAAGAGGCAGGAATGAGGTAGTGCGCAGCGAAACCGGCGCCCACGGCAAAGACTAAACCGAGTACCATAATGGGCAGCGTCATCGTCCAAGGCGATTCATGCGCATGCTCGGCAGCTTCGGAGTTGGCTTCGCCGAGGAAGACGAGACGAATCATGCGGCCGCTGTAGAGGCAGGTCGCTAGAGCCGCGATCGCGAGGAAGGCAAAGACGGGCAAGTTATGACCATGCCAAGCCGCTTCGATGATGGCATCTTTGGAATACCAGCCGGCGAAGAACGGGACGGCGCAGTTCGAAAGCGTCGCCGCGATAAAGGTCGCCGCGGTGAGCGGCATCTTCTTGAGCAAACCGCCCATCTTGAGCATATCCTGTTCGTGGTGGCAGCCATGGATGACCGAGCCAGCACCGAGGAAGAGCGTGGCTTTAAAGAAGGCGTGCATCGCCATGTGCAGGACGGCGAGGTCGGGGCGGCCGAGGCCAATGGCACAGCCCATAATGCCGAGGTGCGCTAAGGTCGAGTAGGCTAGCGACTTCTTGATGTCCGTCTGCGCTAGGGCACAGAGGCCGGCGAGCGCGGCCATGCCGGCACCGGAGATTGCAATCCATTGTAGGACTTCCGGGGCGAGCAGGAAACTCACGCGCGCCATAAAGAACACGCCGGCTGCCACCATCGTTGCGGCGTGGATCAGTGCCGAGACTGGCGTCGGACCCGCCATCGCGTCCGTCAGCCAAACATGTAAGGGGAACTGCGCAGACTTCCCGAGGAAGCCGCACATGAGCAAGGCACCCACCGCGACCGGGACGGTGGAGCCAGCAGCGGCCTTGAGCGCAACAAAGTCGAGCGTGCCGTATTCCTTCAGACAGAGCGCGATGCCGAGGATGAAGCCCAGGTCACCGATGCGGTTCGTGATGAAGGCCTTCTTCGAGGCGGCGGCAGCGAAGTCCTTATCGAAGTAGTGTGCAATCAGCATGTACGAGCTGAAGCCCACCAGTTCCCAGAAGATGAACGTCATCAGCAGGTTGTCGGCGACGACAATCCCGAGGATTGAGAACATGAAGACCGAGAGCCCCGCGAAGAAACGGCCGCGGGCAGCATCGTCTTGCATGTAGCCGACGGAGAATAAGTGAATCCAAGCGGCCACGAAAGTGACCACGAAGAGCATCAGGCGCGCGTTGGCGTCGATGAGGTAGCCGAAACCGAGGCTGATTTCCCCGAGCTTCGCGAGTTCGACGTGCCAGGTGACGGTGCCCGAGGACTGCAGGAGCAACTGCAGCGAAAGGCCTGCGATGGTGAAGGCCGTGGCGGTCGAGAACCAGGCAGCGATGGCACCCGAGCGTCGCAGGAACAGCGCGGACAACGCGGCGGCGCCGAGGGGCAGGAACAGGATCCAGTGGACCAGGGACGAAAAGTCAGGAGACATCGGAAAAGCTTAGTCGCGGAGGGTGACGAGCTCGTCGGACTTCACGCTGCCACGGCGGCGGTAGAGGGCGACGATTAGGGCGAGGCCCACCGCGACTTCGGCCGCCGCGACGGTGATAATGAAGAAGACGAAAATCGCCCCGTCCATCGTGCGGTTAAAGCGCGAGAAGGCGACGAGCGCGAGCGTGGCCGCGGTCAGCATCAGCTCGAGGCACATGTAGACGACGAGCAGGTTGCGGCGGACGAGCACGCCCGTCAGACCCAGTGCGAAGAGCAGGCCAGCGAGGAGCAGGTGATGGGCAAGGGTAGTGTTTTCCATGGCGGCGGGCTTAGGCGTTCTCGTCGACGGGGTCTTTGCTCAAGGACAC
>CAITUF010000250.1 GCA_903895475.1 uncultured Opitutia bacterium
CGATGTCGCTAGCCGCTTCCCAGGTCGGCAGCGCGCGAACGGTAGTTTCTATGCGATCGACTTCACGTTGGCGGAAGTCCGCCAACTCCGCGTCCTAGAACGTTTCAATCCTAAGACCGGTAAGGCCGTGTATCCCGGACGTTTCCCCGCTGGTGTCGGTGAGTTCCGGATTAATACTTTTGAGGAAGAAATCGTCTTTATCCAAGGTCTCAACAAGAGCACGGGACGGAAGGTCGGAATCTACCCGGAAGTAAAACTGGCCGGTTGGCATCGGCAGGAAGGGCAGGACCTCTCTAAGGCGATGTTGGCGGTCTTAGCTCGGTATGGCTACGCCACTAAGACTGACCTCTGCTACGTCCAATGTTTTGAATACGCGGAGTTGCAACGCCTACGGAACGAACTGGGCTGGAAGGGTCGGCTCGTCCTACTGACCGGCGGTAAGACTCCGCTCATTGACACCGACGATGGCTTGAAAGCCATTGCCAAGGTCGTTGATGGTATCGGTCCGGCGCTTTCCGCCATTGCCGAGGGTCGCAAGCCTACTGGCTTGGTTGAAAGGGCCCATGCGGTCGGCCTTAAGGTCCACCCTTATACGTTTAGGATCGAGGCTCTGCCTAAAGGCTTCACTGACGGGAAGGATTTCTACCGCTTCCTGACGCAGGAGGCCAAGGTGGACGGGCTTTTTACCGACTTTCCTGACATCGCCCGCTGAGCCCTTGAGGGTTTGACCCCGGGGTGGTCAGAGTCATCGTGGGGTCACGGTCCACTGCGATCGTACCCCTCTCCATGCTCGTCAGTATTTTTAATGATGTTATCGGGCCCGTGATGCGCGGTCCCTCCAGCTCGCATTGTGCCGCTGCCTTGCGCATCGGCCGGCTCGGTCGAGATCTCATGGGCGGTGAAATTGACGAGGTCTTGGTTGAGTTTGATGTGCACGGTTCTTTGCCAACGACGCATGACACCCAAGGTTCCGACATGGGTCTGTTCGGCGGCTTGCTGGGCTGGGAAGCGGACGACGATCGTCTGCCCGACTCCATGCGCATTATCCAAGAGGGCGGGGTGAAGGTGCGGATTGAGACGGTCGATGTTCATGACGAGCATCCGAATACTTATCGCCTGACGTTAAAGAACGCTCGCGGTTCGCACTTTCTCAAGGCCATCTCCACCGGCGGCGGCATGATGGAGGTCATCGAAATTGACGGCGTGACGGTTTCTTTGCATGGCGACGCACATGTCGTACTCGCCTGGTCCGATCTCTCTACGTCCGCTTTGGCGGACGCCTTGGCACCTGTGGTTGCCGACACGATTCGTTGCCAAGCGGTCGGCTCGGGGTCTTTAGCTATCTTGGCTGACTTACGCCCCATGGCAGAAGCCCCGTTGGCCGCTTTGCTGGGGAAGGGCCAGGTGCGTGCACTCCGCCGCCTCTCGCCGGTCTTACCGGTGCTCTCTAGTCGCTCCAGTCATGTCCCTTTTAGTACCTGCGCCGAACTCCTCGCTGTGCATGCTAAGGCGCCCGCACCGCTCTGGAAGCATGCCGTCGCCTATGAAGCCGCGCGTGGTGGCCTAACCGAAGCGGAAGTCGTCGCAAAGATGGTCGCCTTGGTGTGCATCCTCCGTCGCTCTATCGCTCAAGGCCTGGCTGGCACGCATTATGAAGACCGCGTCCTTGGGTTCCAGTCGGGCGGGTTCGCTCGCGAGCTAGCGGCGGGACGCTTGCTCGATGCCGGTTCGCTGAATCGCGGTATTCTGTACGTCACTGCCATGATGGAAGTGAAGAGTAGCATGGGCGTCATCATCGCCATGCCCACTGCCGGTGCCTGTGCCGCTTTGCCGGGTATCGTGATTGCCCTCGCTGAAGATCGGAAGCAGAGCGACGAAGACGTTGCCCGCGCCTTACTTGCCGCTGGTCTCATCGGGGTGTTTATTGCGACCGCCTGGACCTTTGCCGCGGAAGTCGGTGGCTGTCAGGCTGAAGGCGGTTCCGCTGCGGCCATGGCGGGCGCTGCGCTCGTGACTTTGTCCGGCGGTGACACTCTACAGGCCTGCGCCGCTGCTTCCATGGCCATGCAAAGCATGATTGGCTTGATCTGTGACCCGATCGCTAACCGCGTCGAGGCCCCGTGCCTCGGGAAGAATGTCATGGCCGCCGCCAATGCGCTCTCCTGTGCTAATATGGCCCTATCGGGTTTCGACCAGGTCATCCCGTTCGATGAAGTCATTGCCACCGCCAAGCGAGTCTCCGCGCAGATGCCGCGTGAGTTGCGCTGCACGGCCTTGGGTGGGTTGTCCATTACCCCGACCTCGCTCGCCCTTGAGCAACGCCTGCTCGCCAAGCGCGGGTGCGGCACCGGTAGTTGCGGGTGCGGCTAAACTTTCTCCTTATGCGTTCCGTCCTGCTTGTCTTCCTTGCCTTAACGGGTGTTTTACGGGCTGCCGGGTTGCCCACGGATCTCGTGGCGGAACAGCCGAAGCTCCAGGCCGTGCTGGCCGGACGGGTCTCGACCTTGTCGATTCAAGGTTCGGCCGACGTTCGAGAATTTGAAACGGAAGCGGGTGTGGGTTTAGCCCTTTCGCGTTATCAATTACTACGCAAGGCAGGCGCGCCTGCGCTGCAGACTTTCCGGAAGGACCAGGCGCAAGAGGCTTTCCTAGTTTGGCTCTGGGACAATCCGTCAGCGCTCCACCTCTTTTTGGAAGGAGCGACGCCGTTGGGCTTAACGCAGCGCGATGAAGATAAGGCGCTGATTAAGATGGAGACCTTGGTACTGTGGTCGCAGCTTTGGAATGCCGACCCGCAGTCGCGTGACGGCTTGTTTTTGAAGCTGGCCATCGCCACGGCCCTATTACCTCCGGGCCAGGGCAATCATGGGGCTGGTCAGCAGGTGCCGCCCCCGGACCCCGCCAAACGTTACCAACATTTTAAACAGGCCTACCTGGCGAAGGAACTCTATCCCAGCTTTGCCCATCACTCCGTCTGGGAGTATATGCAGGTCGTTTCCTCGCCGGCTTCGGATGCGGACTTGGCGTGGACGCGTCAGGTCGTGAACACATGGCGCCCCGATCTCCGGGCTAAGGAGCAGGTAGTGAAGACCGTCAGCGAAGTGAAGTACGGCAATTCACCGCACCCCTATGGCGACTACAAGGACGTCTTGGATGGTGGCGGTAAGTGTGGCCCGCGCTCCTCGTGGGGCGTCATGGTGTGCCAAGCCTTTGGTATACCGGCGGTCGGGGTAGGCCAGCCGGGCCACGCCTGTGTGGCGTTTAAGACCGCATATCCCGAGACCCAGCCTCAGCCTGGTAATAGTTGGAAAGTCGATTACGGTGCTGGCTGGGAGAAGTCTCGTATCTATGGCTTGAGTGGCCCCGATTTCCTGCAAGCAATTGCCTCACGGTCTCGTAGTGCCGAGTTCACCCGGATTGAACGACTGCGTTGGTTGGCGGCGGCCGTCACTGGTTCCGTCAGTGCGGAGAAACTGGCCAGCTTGAAGGCGCTCTTAGCTACGCAGATGAAGGATCTCCGTCTCGCCAAGCCCGTGTTCGGCGAAGGCGACAATGCCGCCGAAGCCGAACGCGAGCCCGCCACCAAGCCGGCGGCTCCCGTGGCGACTAAGGCCGCCGCAAGCCGCGTGGGGGCGGGTATCGTAGCCATTCCCGCGACAGCCTTTAGTAAATTAGGCGGAGCCCGCGTGCATGAAAGCACGGGGGGTGGCCGTCAGGTGTATTTTGAGAAGAACGCTCCCAACACGTGGGCCGAGTATCCGCTCGAAGTAAGTAAAGCCGGCAAGTATCTGGTCGTTCTGCAGGCCGCGACGCCGAACACCGGGCAAGCGGTAGACTTGTTAGTCGATGGACGTAAACTCGCTACCTTGGCCATCCCCAATTCCTTGGGCCTCTGGGCGGAGACGCCTCCGATCGAAGTCGAGTTGGTAGCTGGGCCCCAGGTTCTGCGTTTCGCGGTGCCGTCACAGCGAGGCCTCGCCGTGAAGCAGATTAAACTGCAGGCCCGCTGATTAGCGTGCCTTGGCCGTAGTGCCGCCCGTGATGAATTCCGCTGGGTAGCGAATCTGACTACGGTCAGCCCGGCCGCGCTGGGCGGACGTCGCCCAACGCAAGGTGCGTCGGACAATCGGTTCAGGAGACCAGCTGATATGGGCGACGCTAGGGAGGAACCAGGCAAAGGTGGGGTCGGCGTTGTCAGCGATGAGCGAGACATCCTCCGGCACCCGTAGTTGTTTCTGCGCGAGGAATTGCTGCACCGCCATGTAGAGTGGCACCTCGTTGATGATCAGGGCCGTCGGCGGCGTTACGCGGAAGAGCGAGGACAGGAGGTCGTGGAGCCCTTGGGGTGTCTCCGTCCAGTCGGGCAGGTTAAAGTCGCCAGCGGCCACGCCAGCGGCCTTTAACTCGTCTAGGAAAGCTTGTTCAGGTTGGCCGGGCTGGGGTAAGCGACGCGGCTTGCGGCAGAGGTTAACGATGCGTCGGTGGCCGAGTTGGAGTAGGTGCTTAGTCGCCGCCTTGCCGCGGTAGCCATATCTGGAGCGACGCTGGCGATGGGGACTTCGTTGGAGCGACCGAAGATGGCGAGGGCAGGGAAGGGCTGTTCGGCAAACCATTCGATGACTGGCTTCGAACCGCCGAAGACAATCCAGGCGTTAGCCTCCTCGCTCAGGACATAGCGAGCGACGCGGGCACGGTCGTGGTGGAGCGACTTCAATGTCTCGGTGGAGAAGAAGACATGGAGGTCAGACTTCTCTAAGCGGTGCCGGACCTCTTGGATGAGCTGCTGGACCTTGGCGTTCTCGTCGGCCAAGGGTTCATTCAGCAGGAGGGCGATGCGGAAGGTGTCCCTGGCGCGAGGGGCTTTGGCGGCGACGTGCCGTGAACGTTTGTCCTGGCTCAGTTCAACGAGCCCCTCCTTTTCGATGAGACGCAAGGAGGCGCGGAGGGTGTGGGTCGAGACCCCGAGTTCTTGCGACAACCGGACGACTCCAGGCAGGCGGCCCTTCCAGCGCCCTTGGCGGATACCATCGCGCAGATGCTGGGCAGTCTGCTGGGCGATCGAGAGCCGGCGGAAGGTTTTCATGGCGGAGGACGGACAGAGGGAATTTATTGCCCCCTTTGGTTGGGTGCAAGGGTGAGCCCAAGCCAATCGCAAGGGCTGTAGGGGGAAATCTTTGCCCTATGAAGCTGTCCGTGCAAAGCTATTGCGGCCTGTGGCGGATATTCCATCTTGGGGTCACCCCATTCTTATGCGTCTCCTTTGTATCCTGTTGGCTGCCTGCCTCACTCCGTTCATGCCCCTCCAGGCGGAAGACTTCTCCGCTTGGTCTGGCCACGGTAGTGTCTGGCTGCTGACCGACAAGGAGGGCGCCAACCTGCCGGCCACGGCGGTGGTACGCGAGTTCCCGGTGTTGCTGCGTCTGCAGGGCGACACGTTCCCCTTTGGGGCGGTGCAGGCCAAGGGCGAGGACCTGCGCGTGACCGATGCCGCGGGCCGTACCTTGGCGTTACAGATTGAATCATGGGACAAGGCCGCTGGCGAAGCGGTCGTGTGGGTGCGTGTTCCGGAAATCCGTGGTGCGACCCGTCAGGAACTCAAACTGCACTGGGGCAATGCCCAAGCGAAGTCTGCTTCCGATGGCTCGAAGGTCTTCTCGCGTGATAATGGCTACCTTAGTGTCTGGCACATGGGACAGGAAGTTAAGGACGAGGTCGGCACACTACCTTCCAAGGTCGTTGGTACGAAGCCTGTGCCTGGCCTGATTGGCGAGGCGCGCTCGTTCGCCGGTAAAGAAGGTATCTTCAGCGGTGATAAGATCGTCGGTTATCCGACGGACGCCTCCAGCCACACCACCTCGGCTTGGATCAAGCCTACGCGCAGCAACTCAACCATCATTTCCTGGGGTAACGAGGCGGGCGGCCGCGGTAGCAAGGTGCGATTTCAGCTTCGCGCCCCCCAGCACCTGCACATCGACAGTAATTTCTCCGATGTCGATGGACCTTCAAACCTAGCGCCCGACGAGTGGCATTACGTCACGCATACTTACGATAAGAACGACGGCCGGCTCTACCTTGATGGTAAACTGGATGGCAAGGCCAGCCCGACGCTCAACATCAAGTCGCCGGCCCGTCTCTGGATTGGCGGCTGGTACGATGTTTATAGCTACGAAGGCGAAATGGATGAGGTGCGGGTCTCCTCGGTCGCGCGTTCACCAGAATGGGTACAGTTGGAGTATGCGAACCAAGTGAAGAACCAGAGCTTGGTCGGACACGTCGTCATGCAGGGCGGGGAGATTAGCCTTACCGCGGACCGCTTGGTGCTGAATCAAGGTGAAGCCGTGACCTACAAGGCCAATCTACCGGGAGCCTTATCGGTCAGCTGGATTGGCGCACAAGGTCAACTCATCGCCGGCCGGATGGGCTTCAGTGA
>CAITUF010000251.1 GCA_903895475.1 uncultured Opitutia bacterium
CATGGGCGACATCTCCAGCCTCAAGGAAGGCATGGAAGCCAAGACCACCGGTCGTCTCCTTTCCATCCCCGTCGGCAAGGGCCTCCTCGGCCGCGTCGTCGACGCGCTCGGCAACCCGCTCGACGGCAAGGGCCCCATCGTCTCCTCTGAGCGTTACCCGGTCGAGAAGATCGCCCCGGGCATCATCCCCCGCAAGTCCGTCGACCAGCCGATGCAGACCGGCATCATGGCCATCGACGCCATGATCCCGATTGGCCGTGGCCAGCGCGAACTCATCATCGGTGACCGCGCGACCGGCAAGACCACCATCGCGATCGACACCATCATCAACCAGGCCAACGCCAACCGCGTCGGCCTCGCTTCGGGCGACGCTAACTTCCGCCCGGTGTACTCTATCTACGTCGCCATCGGCACGAAGAACTCCTCCATCGCCCGCACCATCGGCACGCTCGAAAAGGCTGGCGCCATGGAGTTCACCGTCGTCGTCGCCGCTTCGGCCGCCGACAACGCCGCGAACCAAGTCTTCGCGCCTTTCTCCGGTACCGCCCTCGGCGAGTGGTTTCAGGAAAACGGCCAGGATGCGCTCATCGTTTCCGATGACCTTTCCAAGCACGCTGCCGCCTACCGCCAGAGCGCGCTCATTCTGAAGCGTCCGTCCGGCCGCGAAGCCTACCCAGGCGACGTGTTCTACCTCCACTCCCGTCTCCTCGAGCGCTCTGCGCGTCTCGCTGGCAAGGGCTCGCTCACCGCTCTGCCGATCATTGAAACGCAAGCGGGCGACGTCTCGGCCTACATCCCTACCAACGTGATCTCAATCACCGACGGCCAGGTGTTCCTCCAGACCGACCTCTTCAATCAAGGCATCCGCCCGGCCGTCTCGGTCGGTCTCTCCGTCTCGCGCGTCGGTTCCGCTGCGCAGATCAAGGCCTTCAAGCAGGTCGCTGGTAAGGTTAAGGGTGAGCTCGCTAACTACCGCGAACTCGCGGCGTTCGCCCAGTTCGGTTCCGACCTCGATGCCCAGACCAAGGCGATCCTCGATAAGGGTGACCGCTTCGTGGAACTCTTTAAGCAGCCCCCGACCGCCCCGAAGTCCGCTGAAATCCAGTGCGGCATCATCTGGGCCATGCAGAACGGCTTCTTCAATGACTTGCCTGTGAAGTCCGTCCAAGCCGCCTCCGCATCGCTGCAGGCCCACCTCGAAACCGCTAAGCCTGGCGTCCTCGCCAAGATCCGCGGTGGCAGCAAGATTGAGAAGGATGGCGAAGCCGAAATGAAGTCCGCCTGCGAAACCTGGCGCCGTAGCTTCAAGGCCTAAGGCCTCCCGTTCCCTTCCTTCCGCTAATCGACACGCTTCATGCCTAAAGGACTCCGCGAGATCCGTAACCGAATCAAATCGGTTAAGAGCACTGGCCAGATCACTCGAGCCATGCAGCTCGTGGCGTCGTCGAAGATGAAGCGGGCCCAGGACGCGGCCCGTGCGGGTCGTGCTTACGCCGAGCTCCTCGGTGAAATCCTCGACACCGCGCAAGCTAAAGTCGGAGAGTTCACGCACCCGCTCCTCACGAAGCGCACCGTCAAGGTCCGTGGTATTCTTCTCGTCACGCCCGACAAGGGCATGGCGGGCGCCCTCAACGGTAATCTCATCCGTCTGGCCGCTGAGCAGCAAAACGCCGTCTTCGTTTGTATCGGCCGCAAGGGTGCCCAAGCCCTCGCCCGTTCGGGCCGCAAGGTCCTCGCCGACTTCCCCGTCACCGACCGCGCAAACTTCAACGAAGTCCGCCCAGCCGCCGAGTATCTCTTGAAGGCTTTCAGTGATGGCACCGTCGACACCGTCGAGGTCTTGTTCGCTCACTTTAAGAACACGATGGTGCAGACCCCGCGCGTCCAGCAGCTCCTGCCCGCCGACAGCCTCGTGAACCAGGCGCGCGAATTCCGCGCCAAGCTCGGCCTGCCTGAGCCCAAGATCGAAGCCGACGAGCGCGACATGATTTTCGAACCTTCCGCGGGCGAAATCCTCAACCAGCTCCCCGCCCTCTTCTTCAAGCAGGCCGTCCACCAGGCCGTCCTCGAGTCCAAGGCCTCCGAGTTCAGCTCGCGCATGGTCGCCATGAAGGCCGCCACCGACAACGCCAAGAAAATCGGTGCCGCCCTCTCCCTCGAATATAATAAGGCCCGTCAGGCTGCGATCACCCAGGAAATCCTGGAGCTCACCGCCGGCGCTGCCGCCCAGTAATTTTCACCCCCACCCACTTCTACAAATATCATGAGCACTAAAGGAACGATCACCCAGGTCCTCG
>CAITUF010000252.1 GCA_903895475.1 uncultured Opitutia bacterium
CGGTCCATGACCCCGCATCACTCGCCGCCGCGGTCCGATCCCTGGGTGGCTTTCTCAGCGCGCGAGGTCTCGCACCCACGCTGCATGGCGCGACGTTAACGCCCCCTTGGCATGTGAGTGGACTGATGCCCTTCGTGCGCGCCGCCGTCACGGGCGGACGCCACGTCGTGCTCGATGGCCGCTTCCCCGCTGACGCACCGCTGCCAACGGTCAAACTACCGACGGACGGCACGCGTATCGCCTCCTTAGTTCCGGCGCAGCTCTTGCGCGTGCTCGCGCATCCCGAAGGTGAGGCTTGGCTCAAGCGCTTTCACGTCGTGCTGCTGGGCGGCTCCTCCGTCCCGCCCGCTTGCCTGCGTGAAATCCGCGACCGTCGCCTGCCCGTCTTTCTAACTTACGGTATGACCGAAACCGCGGCGGCCTGTGCCGTGTGCCCGCCAGAAACCATTTGGAAGAACCATCCGCCCCGCGGCGTGCCGCTACCGGGTGTACGCCTCGGACTCGCGGACGATATCCTAACGGTCGCGACGGCCGCACTCGCCCAAGCCATCTGGCCGAATGAAACCATCCTGACCAGCGGCTACCTCACGCAAGACCGCGCGGAGCTGGGCCCGGACGGCACCGTTCGCATCCTCGGGCGCGCCGATCGGGTTATCGTCTCGGGTGGAGAAAAGGTCGACCCGAGCCGGGTCGAAAGCGTCTTAGCTGCCGCCGCCACGACGCATGTGTTCGGGCGGCCTGATCCCCAATGGGGCGAACGGGTGGTGTCCTTGGTGGTTGGGGTAGCGGAACTCGAACCAGCGCTGCGCCGCTTGGCTGAGCGCCTCGAGCCCGCGGCCCGCCCGAAGCAATACATCTTCGTCGCAGAGCTACCCACGGATGCCCGGGGCAAATTAGACCGCGCCGCCGCCCAGCGGCTTTTCGACGCTTAAGCGCGGACGGCTTTCCAGACGCGAAGGCAGGACTCCACGAGCGCAGGGAAGTCAGCCAACGGCACCTGGGAAGGACCATCGGAAATCGCCTTTGATGGATCCGGGTGCGTTTCCATGAAGAGACCATCTGCCCCAGCCGCGAGGGCGGCCTTAGCGAGGACTGGCACGTATTCACGCTGGCCACCCGAAGAGCCACCCGCGGCACCCGGGAGTTGCACGGCATGCGTGGCGTCCATGATCGTCGGATGACCAAAGCCAGCCATGATGGGGAAAGACCGCATATCGACGACGAGGTTCTGGTAGCCGAAGGTCGTGCCGCGATCGGTCTGCCAAATCTCGGCGGCCTGGGCACCTTCGAGCTTATCCACGACGAAGCGCATTTCAAACGGCGAGAGGAACTGGCCCTTCTTCACGTTGACGACTTTGCCGGTTTGGGCGGCGGCTACGAGGAGATCAGTCTGTCGGCACATGAAGGCCGGCACCTGCAAGACGTCGACGACCTTACCGACCGCTTCGCACTGCTCCGGGCCGTGGATGTCCGTGAGGACGTTGAAGCCGTAGTCCTTCTTCACCATCGCGAGGAGATCCAGCCCAGCCTGCAGGCCGGGACCGCGGTCGCCGCCGAGCGAGGTACGGTTGGCCTTATCGTAAGATCCCTTGAAGATGATGTTCAGCTCCGGATGGCGGGCGGCTAGGGCCTTGAGTTCCTTGGCAAC
>CAITUF010000253.1 GCA_903895475.1 uncultured Opitutia bacterium
ACCATCGCGTGTACGCGCTGAAGCCAGACCCCAACAGGCGCGTCTAGGTTGGCACGCAGTGCCAACCCTACCAGAGGCAGGCGAGGCAAGCGGACGCGACGCAGTCGCGCCCCTACCAAAGAGGCAGGAGGGCGGCTGCACACAACCCCTAGCCAACCATACTCCAGCCCACCAGTCCCCTCACTTAGACGAGTTTCTTGAGTTCGCCGGAGCTGTCGCCGAACTGGACGTCGCGGATGTCCATGCGGTTAAGCATGGAGACCCAGAGGTTGTTCAACGGGGTTTCCTTGCCGTACTGGATGCTACGACCCTGACGGATCGTGCCGCAACCGCGGCCAGCGAGAAGGATGGGAAGGTCGTCGTGGTTGTGGCGGTTGCCGTCGCCGTTACCCGAACCGTAGACGATCATCGAGTGGTCGAGCAGTGTGCCGTCGCCTTCCTTCACCGACTTCAAGCGATTGAGGAAGTAGGCCAACTGCGTCGTGTGGAAGACATTGATGTCTTGAATCTTCGCCATCTTCGCCGGGTCGTTGCCGTGGTGGGAAAGGCTGTGGTGACCCTCGCGCACGTTAATGAATGGGTACGAACGGTTGCTACCTTCGTTGGCGAAGACGAAGGTCGAGATGCGCGTCGTGTCGGTCTGGAAAGCCAAGACGACGAGGTCCGCGAGGAGGCGGAGGTGTTCTTCGTAGCTCTGCGGGATGCCAGCTGGGGCCTTAACGCCCGCCGGGAGCTTGGGCGCGTTCGAGGCGCCAGCCTTGGCGATACGCTGTTCCATTTCGCGAACCGCGGTGAAGTATTCGTCGAGCTTGCGCTGGTCATCGGCGCCGAGGCGCACGTTCAATTCGCGGAAGTCATCACGGACGGCATCGAGTACGCTCTTCCGTTCGGCGTCGCGGCGCGCGCGTTCGACGTCGGTCCCCGAACCGAACAGCCGCTCGAAAATCAGCTTAGGGCTGACCTCCTTCGGCATCGGCTGGGTGGAGGAGCGCCAGGACATATTGGACTCGTAGATGCAGCTGTAGCCGGAATCGCAACCGCCGGCCATTTTACTGGAATCGGCGCCGACTTCGAGGGAGGCCAAGCGCGTGCGGTCGCCCATGCGTGCGGCGGCGATTTGGTCGACGGAAACCCCGACCTTGATATTAGCACCGTCGGTCTTGCGCGGCTGAGCGCCGGTCAAGTAAGCGGCCATCGCACGGGCGTGGTCGCCACCGCCGTCACCGTTGGCACGCGCCTTGTCGGCCGTCAGGCCGGAGAGAATTGAGAAGTCCTTGGTCAAGTCCGCCAGCGGCGCGAGGATCGGCGGCAGCTTAGCCGGGAGCGCCCCTTCCGTCGCGACGCGCCAGGCACTGGGAACGACGCCATTCGGAATGTAAACGTAGGCCATGCGGTTCGGCGCGGCCTGGGCGATGGGCGTGTTGCCGGCGGCCCAGCTCGTTTGCATGCCCATCTTCTCGAGCCAAGGCAGCGCAAGGGTGACGCCCATTCCCTTAAGGACGGTACGGCGGCTGAGGACTTTATCGTGGATCATGGCGGAAAAGGATTATTTCTTTTTAGGAGAGGTCTGGACGCTTTCAACCTGCGAAATACCGCGACGGAGGCGGAAGGGTTCGCTCAAGACAACGGCCATCACGACGGCGGAGAAGCGGTTTTCGCCCTTTTGGACTGAAAGCACCATCTTATCGAGGGTCGGCTCGTCATAGAACTCCAGCCCCCGGCCTAGGCCGTAGATCAGCAGTTTAGAGGAAAAATTCCGAATATACTTCTCGTTGTCGGCCTTTAAAACCGACTTCAGTTGGGAAGCGCCAGCAAACGTCCGCCCATCGGGCAGCTTGCCGGCCGTATTAATGAGCACGCCCTCGTCCATGGTACGACTCCGGCCGATGGCGTCGAACTTCTCGAAAGCGAAGCCGATGGCATCCATGCGATTATGGCAGGAAGCGCAGGCCGGATTAATGCGGTGTTGTTCGAGCCGTTGGCGGAGATTACCGGTGAGCTGCTTTTGGCCCTCGAGCGACGGTACATCTTCGGGAGCGGGCGGTGGGGGCGTCCCGAGAATCTGTTCGAGGATCCACTTACCGCGTTTCACGGGCGAAGTCCGGTCGGGGTTGGACGTCGCCGTGAGGATACTCGCCTGCGTGAGGACGCCGCCCCGTTCGCCCTTGGGCAACGTCACGCGGACGAAATCGCCAGCGCGGCGCGACTCCACATTAGGCACCTTATACAACTCGGCGAGCGGCTGATCGAGGTAAGTGAAGTCGGCGTCGATGATATCGAACACGCTACGATCTTCGCGCACGATCTCCGACAGGAACAACTCCGTCTCCTTGACCATCGAAGTGCGCAGCGCGTCATCGAATTCTGGGAACTGCTTGGTATCGGGCGTCACCAGGGACAAGCGGCGCGTCTGGAGCCACTGGAGTGCGAAGCCCGACACCAGGTATTGGGAACGCTTGTCTTTAAGCAGGCGCTTCGTCTGGGCCTCGAGGTTGGCGGAAAGTTTGCCCGCGTTCGCCAGGGCGAATAACTCCTCATCGGGCATCGAGCCCCAGAGGAAATAACTCAAGCGCGAGGCGAGGGCAAACTCCGCAATCGGGTGGGCATCTTTCGCGAAGGGCTGGTCATCCTGTTCAATCCGGAAGACGAATTTCGGCGAGGCCAGCACGACGGAAATCATCGCTTGGGCTCCGGCCTCCCAAGACCCACCGGTGGCCTCGGCGGCGGTAAACACCTTGGTATAACGCTGGATTTCCGTGGCGGTGGCGGGCCGGCGGAAAGCGCGACTCACGAATAAATTGACCATCGCGCGGGCGCGTTCGTCGCCCTTCTTGCCCTCGGCGAACGTCGCCAACTTCCGCTGCAAATCGGTGCGTGTGTCGGTGGGTCCGAGCAATTGATAACGATACGTCCCGAGGCGACGGCTGCCTGACTTGAGGTCGGGCGGAGGGTTGGCCCACGTCACGGCGAGCGTGTGTTTACCGGGCGTCAACTTCACCTTCATGTCGACCTTCTCGGCACCGCGGCTGGTCTTCACCTTGAGCGACTGCGTGCCGATGGTCTTCCCATCCACCACGAGGTTAACGACGGCCGCTTGATCGCCCGGATTGCCGATCCCCACTAAGTGAGCGCGGAAGATATATTCGCCCTCGCGTGGGGCGTCGAAAGTGGCGGACAACGTCGCATCGTTGAAGATCCGCATCTGGTCCTCGGAGCGACCCCGCGGGAACATATTATACCCATCAACATTGAGCACATCGAGCTTCTGCTCCGCCGTCGGCATGACCCGCTCCGCGATGACCTTCGCCGAAGCGATGAAGCGCTCCAAGTGGACGGGGGAGAACGTGAGCACATCGCCGATATTGTCGAAGCCGTAGCCCGTATCATCGGCGGGGAAGTCGACGGAGAAGTTACCTTCGATATAGCAAAGGTCGCGGATAGTGTTGTTATATTCCGTGTGGTTGAGACGGCGGACGGTCACCTTACCGGGATCAACTTTGGCTTGGGCAACCGCTTGCCCGAGCAGGCCACGGACCTGCTTCTGCAACTCATCGATCTCCGCCTGGGTCGGCCGCGTCTTACGTTCGGGGGGCGGCATCTCGCCGGCGGTCACTTGGGTAAGCAGCTGGCGCCACATCCGTTGATCGCGGTAAATCCCGCTGCTATCCTTATGGAGCTCCAGGTTGAGATCGGCCTTCGTCTTATCGTTGCCGTGACAATCGTAGCAGTACTTCTCGAGGAAAGGTTGCACCCCCTGTTTGAAGTCGAGCGGCGCCGCCGACACGCCGGTCCCCAGCCCGACTCCGAGGAGGAGGCAGGCCAAGCGCCAGAGGCGGAGGGTGGGCGAAGGCGACTTCACGGATGCTAAAGACAAAGCGGACGGACATTGGTTGCAAACTTCGACAGACGAGTTCGAAGGCCCAACAGGGGGTATTATTACCTAAGTAACTGCAGAAAAGTTACTTAAGACAGAAATTGCCTCTAAAATGGCTTAAAGGTGCAGGCAAGGCGCCAAGGAAAGGTTCTGGGCGGGCCGGACCTGCGAGATTCACCCTAGGAAAAGGCGAGGTTGGACAAGAAGTTACGAAACCAAACACTCCGCTTGG
>CAITUF010000254.1 GCA_903895475.1 uncultured Opitutia bacterium
GCTGCGATTAGTGGAGCACCTGCGCCTTGTCCCGTGAAGATGCCCGCCGGTGTGTTGACCTGGATGAGCTCGGCCTTCACCTCGAGGAGTTCAGCCGGGATGAGATTAGTCTCGCCGATGAAACGGGCAACTGAGGTGCTCGCTGGGCGTCGATAGATTTCCTCGGGGGTGCCGACCTGGGCGACCACGCCCTTCTCCAGAATCGCCATCCGGTCCGCCATCGCCAAGGCCTCTTCTTGGTCGTGCGTCACGTAGACCGCGGTGAGGCCATTTTCTTTGACGATGCGTCGGATCTCGCGGCGCATCTCGATGCGGAGCTGCGCGTCGAGGTTGGAGAGGGGCTCGTCTAGCAGGAGGCAACGCGGGCGGACGACCAAGGCCCGCGCCAAGGCGACGCGCTGCTGTTGCCCGCCAGAGAGCTGATCGATGGCGCGATTTCCCAAACCCTCTAGTCGTACACTCCGTAAGGCTTGTTCGACTCGCTGGTTCCGTTCCGCGGTCGGAATCTTCCGCTCGACCAAGCCGAAGGCGATATTCTCCGCCACGGTGAGGTGCGGCCAGAGGGCATAGTTCTGGAAGACCATCGCAGTCTCGCGGAGGTGCGGCGCGAGGTGCGTGACGTCGCGTTCACCGAAGAAGATCGCGCCGCTGGTGGGGAAGTCCAAGCCGGCCAAGCAGCGCAGCAAGGTAGTCTTTCCGCAGCCGGAGGGACCGAGCAGGAAGAAGAGTTCACCTGGTTCGATCGTGAGGGTGATGCCATTCAGTACCTGGACCGCTTGCGGCTGGGACGGATAACTTTTGCAGATGGCACGGAGGTGGAGGGGTTCCATGATTTAGATTTCTTCAGGCGAAAGCCATTTAGAGGATAGGATGATAAAGCGGCGACCCAGCAGTACATTAATGGGCGAGCGGGCGGAATCCTTCAAGCGATCGTGTGCGGCGTTGACGGGGTCGAGATAGTCCGGGGTGCGTTGCACGACCATTTCCAAGACGGAGCCTTGGGCCGTGCCGGCATCGTCGACGGCCTCTCCGTAGGCGCGGATGCGGAAGGTGTCAGAACGCGTGGCGAGGATGGGCCCGAGGGCCTGCAGGAGATCGCCTTGGAAGAGGCAGCCATTGGCCCCGAAGCCATTATGAGTCCGGTTGACGTTATCCGGGCCCAAGACTTCGACGTTCCGGAAGTAAAGCCCGGGCGGCATCCCAGTGCGTCCGCCAGCGACGCCTTGGTAGAGCCAGTTATGCGAGATCGCAGGATCAATCATCTTTCCCCCGGTGGGCATCTTAGCGAGGCTTTCGGACCCAAGGGTTTTGTCGGCCCGAGCGATGGCTGCTTCCAAGGTTCCTGAACGGAACATCCACCGCACGTTCTGTGCCGCCGTGGGCAACACAGTGTTGGCGGCGGTATTGTCGATGGGGTAGTAGGAGCGGTTTAACGTGACGAGGTTGCTGACCATTGCGCCGGCGGTGCGGGTTGGCCCTAGGTAACGGTTAACGAACTCGCCGAGGCCGAGGAACGGCGTGCCTGGGCTTTGGGCCGGCGGGAAGCCGCGGAAGCGCCGAGACGTGGGAGGGTATTCCTGATCCCGCTCGGTTCGCTGGAAGAACTGCGCCCGCGCTTTCACCTCGGCGACCGTCGCGACCGCTAAGGCGCGAATCTGGGTGTCGGAGAGGTTGGCGTAGCCATTCCAATACGCGGCATCGGCGATGTTCCGGGTCGTCGGCGTTTGCGCTGAGTCACCCAGGATACGTGGGAAGCGTGCATTGTTCGTCGCGGCCGGGGCGTTCACCGCCTGCGAGCCGAGGGCCAGTCCCTTGAGGGAACCGTAAAGGGCGGTCCAAGCTTCGACGGACGTCGAGTTGACGTTGAACGCGCCGACGTTCAGCAGGTAACTAGCAAACTTGCGGTAGCCATCCGTGGCGGCCCCAGTGCTATCGGTGGCGAAGCCATCGGCCGTGATGGCCGTCGCCGCTGAGTTGTCGCTGGTTTGGTAGAGTAGCATGCGCGGATTCGCCAACGTGCCGGCACCGCTTGCAAAATCATTCATCACTTCGGCCAGCGTCCGGCTCCGGACTTTGTTATAGTTGCCTTGGCGGGAACCATTGTCGGCGATGCTCGGGGCGGCCCCGGAGAAGAAGAAGCTATCCCAGAGTGCATTATTCATCAGGTAGCTCATGTCGCCGAAAGTGTGGCCGCCGATGTAACTGGCGTTGGTGTGGGGCGTTCCTTGTGTCCAAGCTTTATCGAGGGGCACGACCATCGAGGGGAAGCATTTAATTGAATTTTCTACTCGTGCCGTTAAATAGAACCAATACTCAGCCTGTCTCGACGTAAGTATCTTTGATTTCAGCGAATTTACAGAAATAGGTAACTCAATGAAGTTCAAAGTTGAGATCTATGTGCCAAATACCTAGTGAATTCTGCCAACACCCTTCTAACGCCTACAGGGAATTAGACACACTTACCGGACCGATTTACGCTTAAATTACTCACTGCAGACACTACGAGATAGGCTTAGATGCCCACGAGCCGGTTTTCATTGGCTGAGTAGCTCAGTTGGTATGAGCGAACGACTGAAAATCGTTAGGTCGCCGGTTCGATCCCGGCCTCAGCCACA
>CAITUF010000255.1 GCA_903895475.1 uncultured Opitutia bacterium
GGACCGCACGTGGTGCGGTCCTAGCCCGAGGAAGGAGCATTTCCTCCAAGCAAAGCCTCAAGCGTCCACTAGCCCTCGGTGTCATTCCGAAAGGTGTGTAGCTAAGCGGACGAGGCCGGCGCGACGCATGGCTTGGAGGTGGGCAGGTTGACTGAGGCTAGGGCGACGGAGTCGCAGTCGGCAGGTTTCGATGGCCTGAAGGACGTGGGCTGGTTGCGCCTCGAGCAGTTCAGGTAGCCAGGTGTCTGGGCTTAGGACATGGAGGTCGAGGGTGGCTAAGGCCGAGGCTCGAAAGTGTTTGAGGTTAAAGGTAAGGATGGTCGTGGCGTGGGCGGCGTAGGCCGCATGTACGACGTGGATATCGGCTGGGTCTGCGTAGGGAATAGGAGTGGGTAAAGGCGGGCGGCGTGTTTGCGTCAGAGCATCTGGGCAGGCTTGGGACATGAGCGCAAAGAGCCGATCAACGTTGTGCCCTGAAATGTCAGGCCGTTGCCGAAGGAGCGCTCGTCGCGTCTCAGCTAAGACCTGCTCCGACCAATGGCATCGGCAGAGTCCAGAGAGGGCTAACTCCAGTAGGAGGTCGCGGCAACAAGCCGAGTAGAGGACGTTAGCGTCCAGGAAAAGGATGGCCTGGGGCATATCCCTCGGCGGCTTGATGATCTTTAGTAGCCCAGGCCAAGTTGCCGGGTCGCCTTCATCAAACGACTCAATGCCTGGGAGCGCTGTTTGACTTGTTTGGCCTCATAGGCGGCGAGGTCGCACGGGCGGATGCGACGGTGCGTCCCCGTCTTGGTCGCTGGTAGTAGTCCAGATTCGATTAAGGAGACAACGTGAGGTCGTGAGACCCCTAGGCGGTCGGCCGCTTGCTGGGTAGACAGTGTCTTGGTGAGCGCCTGAACTGACACGGGCTGGCCAGAAGAAGCCAACTGCAGGACCTCGATGATGCGTGCTTGCAGGGCCTGCGGAATCAGGACGGGGCGGCGCTTGCCGACTTGCAGGTGTAGGCGTGCCGTCGGCTTAGCTTCGGCCACGAGCTCAGCCAAGGAGACCCTCTCTTCGACGGAGAGGTCGGGTCCGGCGGATTGACGGTAGCGGTAAGGTGCGGTGGACATATCTAAAGACTTTAGAATAGGTGACCGAGCGTAAACGAAATAAACGAAAATAGGGGAAAGTACCAGCGAGGGGGTGGGAGGAGAGGATTAGGTAGGGGCCGCACCGCGTGCTGCCCTAGAGGATTACAGAGTGCTGATTACGGAGTGCAGAGCGGTAGAGGCAGCTAGGCTGGCACGCAGTGCCAACCCTACCTGTGATATGCGGACGCGACGCAGTCGCGCCCCACCCCAAGGCAGTGGTCATGTGGCGTCCAAAGTCATTCACTTTCCGTCATATCGCCGCTAGCGCTTTAGTGGGCTTGCGGTTTTTCGTTGAGTCCTAATATTACCCCCTGTGAGCGAAACCCCCTCTGACGACGTCGTTCCTAACCGCCGGCGCCCGCTGTGGCAACGGGTGGGGGGGGAGGGTTTTGTGGTGTCGGTGACTGTCCACGCAATCTTGGTGTTGCTCGCGGCCTTCCTGATTATCTCGGTATCAAAGGAGTCCGCCAAAAAAGATCCCGGGAGCTTCGCGACGGGTTCGGGCGGTGGGGCGGCGGGTGAAAAGGCCAAGCAGTTCCAGACGCGGCTGCAGCCGAAGAGCCCGAAGACGACCGCAAAAACTCCGGCCCGGATTACGACGAAGAGTGCCTCAGCAACGATTGCCTTGCCGGATGTGCCCACGGTGGCGATGTCCTCACTCAACTCAGGCCTGATGGGCGGCGGTTCCTCCAAGGGCTTTGGTGGCGGCTCTGGTGGTGGGATCGGCAGTGGAATGGGCGTCGGGGTGGGTAACGGGAAAAACTTTGTTTCGCTCTTTGGCGGCCGCGGGGCTGGCAATGGCTTGATCGGGGAGTTTTGGGACATCAAGCGCGCCAAGGACCATAAGCCGATCATCACGCTCAAGCCAGGCGTCAGCACGTACGGCTACACCGACGACGAAATCTCGGATTATTTCCGGGCGATTCGTAAAATTATCTCGGCCAAGGGCGATGCGACGCTGGCGCTCGACAAGTATTACCATGCGGACGCCGTACTTTCGGCCAATGGTATCTTCCAACCAACGATGAGTGCGTCCGAGGCTCCGAAGGCCTTCGGGGTGGAGAAAGAAGTGGCCCCGGTGTTATGGCTGGGCGTCTACCGCGGTAGGATTCGCGCCCCCTTTGCGGATCAGTTCCGTTTTGTCGGCGGCTGTGACAACGTCCTGCTCGTCATCGTCAACGGTAAGGTCGTACTCGACGGTAGCCTGAAGCACATGCCGGGAGATTCGGTGAAGAACTATTACGCGGCGGATTGGAAGCAGACGAC
>CAITUF010000256.1 GCA_903895475.1 uncultured Opitutia bacterium
ATGGCCGGCGGCCCTTCGCACCTCGAGACCTTCGACCCCAAGCCCAAGCTCGCCGAGATGCATGGCCAGCCCATGCCGGAAAGCTTCACCAAAGGCCAACAGCTCGCCCAACTCCAGGGCCAGAAGCTCACGTGCTTCGGACCGCAGCATAAGTTCGCCAAGTTCGGCCGCAACCAGACCGAGATCTGCGAACTCTTCCCCCAAATCGGCTCGGTCATCGACGACGTCTGCCTCATTCGCTCGATGACCACAGACGCGATCAATCACGACCCTGCGCACATGTTCATGAACACCGGCTCGCAGATCGCGGGCCGACCCAGCATGGGCTCATGGGTGACCTACGGCCTGGGCGTCGAATCCGAAGACCTGCCAGGCTTCGTGGTACTGACCTCGCTCGGCAAAGGCGGCCAGAACCAGCCCATCGCTGCGCGCCAATGGAGCAGCGGTTTCCTCCCATCCAAACACCAGGGCGTGCAGCTCCGCTCCAAGGGCGATCCCGTGATGTACCTGACCAATCCACCCGGCGTCTCACGCAATGCCCAGGGTGGGGACGTCGACGCTATCGCGGCGCTGAATCTCCATCGCGACAAGGTCGTTGCCGACCCCGAGGTCGCCACGCGCATCGCCCAATATGAGATGGCGTTCAAGATGCAGGCCAGCGTGCCCAAACTCATGGACGTGTCCGCCGAAGACCCCAAGACCCTCGCCCTCTACGGTTGCGTACCCGGTGACGGTTCTTTCGCGGCCAACTGCCTGCTCGCGCGTCGCCTCGCCGAACGCGGCGTCCGCTTCATCCAACTCTACCACAAGGACTGGGACCACCACGGCGGCGTCAAGGACGGCATCGCGTTCAAGGCTACCGAAATCGACCGCGCCTGCATGGCGCTCATCACCGACCTCAAGCAGCGCGGTATGCTCGACGACACCCTGATCGTATGGGCTGGCGAATTCGGTCGCACCCCGATGTCGCAGGGCGGCAGCGGCCGCGACCACCACAACAAAGCCATGACCGTCTGGATGGCTGGCGGTGGCGTCAAGGGAGGTATCGTGCATGGTCAGACCGACGAGCTCGGCTACGCCGCCGTCGACAAAGTCACCACCGTGCACGACCTGCACGCCACCATGTTGCACCAACTCGGCATCAACCACGAAGCCTTCTCGATCAAGTTCCAAGGCCTCGACGCCAAGCTCACCGGCGTTGAACCCAGTAAGGTAATCAAGGAGATCATCGCCTGATATTTCCCGACCTCCGTCAAATCTATCGCCGTTCGTTCATCAGCCAGACCAACCGCGGACTGGGGACGCTCACGGGGTCAGGCCGTACCCACCCGGAGCCTGAACCGAAAACCGCATCATTCAGGCTAGTTTAGGTTCAGCACACAAAGGTACGGCCTGACCCCGTGTTCGGCCCCCAAGTGACTTGCCATGCGGGGAGCAAGGGCTATGGCTTGCAAAAGCCGCCCAGTGATTCCGCTTGGCATCACGACCTAACCATCTCCCAACGTCCATTAACCAACGCTTGCCCAAACCAATGCCCACCGCCACCCACGTTGAAGACCCCGATGTCATCCTGATTGGCAGCGGGGTGATGTCGGCCAATCTCGGAGCGATGCTGAAGCGGCTCGATCCGCGACTTTCCATCCAACTCTATGAGGCCGGCGATGGCTTGGCACAGGAGAGTTCGGATGGCTGGAATAACGCTGGTACTGGGCACGCGGGGATCTGCGAGCTGAGCTACACGCCCAAGCGCGAGGCGGATGGCTCGG
>CAITUF010000257.1 GCA_903895475.1 uncultured Opitutia bacterium
CCAAGAACTTAGACTCTGCGGCCGTGAGGATGGAGTGCACCGGCTTGGTGCCGTTGTGCCGGCGCTCCTGCTGGAGGTCCGAGGCGAAGAAGTTGGCCGAGGTTAGGGTGTCGAAGCTGCGGTAGCGGCGACCCTCTGGGGTGCGCCACATGACCATCCACTTCCCGGGTGCCTCCTTACGGGGGTAGACGAGGATTCCCCCGTCGATGCTTCGGGAGCCTTTAATTTTGTTCTCACGCATGATCCTAGGTTTTCGTATGCCGATTCGCGGATGCGGAACGGCGTGAGATGCCCTATTCACGGGCCTTTGAGGCTCGTCAATCATTGGACAAATATTGGACAAGATAACGCCTGAATTGGCATAATCTGCCTAAACGTGCATAAACACGTAGGACGGAAACACCCCGTATTTACGGGGGTTCCGTGTTTTTCTCCGCTTTCAAGTGGCGGAGAGGATGGGATTCGAACCCACGATACCCTTTTGGGGTATACCCATTTAGCAAACGGGCGCTTTCGGCCACTCAGCCACCTCTCCAGGTCCTTCGTTAATTCGAAGGATAGTCAGTAATGGGGAGAGGCGGGCGATGGTCAAGGCACGAAGGAGGGTCGCGCGGAAGAGCTGTAAACAGGGGCTCCCGAGGCCCCGTTCAGTCGAACGATGGGACTTTTAGCGTGGCTCCGCCCTGCAAGGCGGATTGATGCGCGATCATGCCGGGGGCGGTGAAAGCCACGGCAGCGTAAACGTCGACCAAGGGCTTGCGACCCTTGACGAGGGAGTCGACGAACTCATGGGTAATGAAACAATGGGAGCCTTCATGGCCGCTGTCATGGCGGAGGGGTTCGGGCAAGAGGTCGGTCTTCCACCAAGCGGGCGCGGCATAGCGCTCGACCACTTGCGCGGAGCGGGAAAAGCCGCCGCTATCTTTCTCCGCGGTCGCCTTCGCACGGACGATGACGGGGCCACCGAGGCCCGCAGGGTCGGCCTGGTAGAAACTCATGCGGTCTCCGTAATAGCGGGCGCGCTCCCCACCCTTCTGCGCCCCACGCCACCAAACGGCCACGCGCATGGAGTTGCCACGATTGGTCCGGAATAGCGCCGTCTCGTTCCAGAAAGGGTTCTTATAGGCGTTGTCCTTCAAAATAGGATCGTCGTCACCCCAGCCGTGGCACGAGACCTCAACGAGGCGCTCGCCCGTGATGCCGAGCAAGTGCGCGGTGCAATGGGTCGGGTAATGCATCGGCGGCAGACCGTGGCGCCAGGTGCGTTGGCCGTTTTCGAAGTAAAGCGACTCGAGCCCCGGGTGATGATACTCGGATTCTACGTGGAAGAGACGGCCGAAGGCGCCTTCCTGATAGAACTTGCGCGCGGAGATTGTCAGCTGCTGCCAGCAGCTAGTCTCGCCCATCATATAGGTCAGGCCGGACTGCTTCACGGCGCCCACAAGTTGGGCGCACTCCTCGAGCGTCATCGCAGCAGGGACCGCGCTGAGCACGTGCTTGCCAGCCGCAAGGCAAAGGAGCGTGTGCCGGACATGCTCAGGCGCCGGGGTGGCCAAGAAGACAGCCTCGACCTTGGGGTCCTTGATGAGTTCCTCCAGCGATGGGTAGGCCTTGGCACACCGGTAGGTCTTCTGCAGTCCAGCGCGGCGGTCCGCACGGAGGTCGCTCACGGCCTCGACGATGCAATCGGGATGCTCATGGAACTGGAAGGACGCGCCGAAGCGGCCCCCCACGATGCCGACCCGGACCTTACGCGGCTCGCTGGTAAAGGGGACCTGAGCCGAGAGGCTCAAAGCGCCAAGCGCACCGAGGGAATTACACAGGAAGGTACGACGGGTGGTCATGGGGGCGGGGTTGCTCCCAGGTATAAGGCTGAAAGTAATAGGAGTCTAGAACGGAGACACCCTCGCCCGGCGACACGGGCGTGCGAAAGAGTTGAGGGGGATTACTAGAGGTGGATTACCGAGTACGGAGTTCGGAGTACGGATTACAGAGTACAGAGGACGGAGAGGCATGGTTGCGGGCAGGAAACGGAGTGTGGTTAAGCGATACGTCATCATAACCTTAGTCATGCCCCTCCCTTCCACCTCAGGTACTCAACCCTAAGGCTGATCGATTGTTAAACCGCCTTGGGGCTTGGAGCATGCCAAGGATGCATCTGCTCTACGTCGATGAAAGTGGGGACACCGGTCACGCAGGTTCCCAGACACGCACGTTCACGCTGAGCGGACTGTTAGTGCACCACGCCGAGTGGCACGAGGCCCAGGCGGCAATCACACGTATGCGCCGACGTCTCTATGAAAAGTACGGCTACCCAGTCCACGCCGAAATCCACGCTAGCGAAATGCTAGGTCGCAGCGAGGCGCATCATGGAACGCAAAGACATCAGCGAATCCAAGCGGCCTTGCATGCAGTCGAGATGATCAGAAGGGAGAAACGCCTCACGCCACTCCGGGTCATCGTGGCGAAAGGAGCCCTTGGACATGGTGTACCTCAAGCCGCCTGGCTCGCACTACTCGAAGCCACGTCTCGACATATCGCCTCAGGAGAGGGTCATCGATTCTGCTCTGCTCAGGGACTTGCCGTCGTCTGCGACGATCACCGCACCGCGCCCTCCGCAGCATGGTTGAGTGAAATTCGTGCAAAGCTCGACTTGGGTACCCTGCTCATCGACGAACCGTTTGGTCGAGACTCGAGGCAAAGCCCGCTACTCCAACTTTGCGACCTTCTGGCTTACCTCACCAAGCAAACCCTCGAACCCAATGCGCTCTTCAGTCAGCCCCACACCCAGAGCATGATCAAGCGCTGCAATACACTCTTCGAGGAACGAGGCGTTACCATTTTCCTAAAAGAAGAAGGGGGCGCTTTCGCGCCCCCCTAAGAGGAATCTCAGCGGGTCTTAGCCGCCTACACACCTGAGGTGAAAGTAAACAGGAGTGCTGGAGTGACAAGGGGAAAGAGTTGAGGGGAAATACTAGGGGAGGAGGACGGAGTATAGAGTTCTGAGTACGGATTACAGAGTACGGAGTTCGGAGGACGGAGCGGCGGGCTTATTCCATCTGATGATCGGATTCCTGCAATCCATCTGACCCTACCAACAAAAAGGGCGGCCCGAAGGCCGCCCTGGTTTGCGTGAGATCGGAATGTAGTCCCGACCCTGTCCTCAGATCGAGAGCAGAAACTCGGAGAGCTGCTTCTTCTGGGCGGGGGTCAGCTTGAGGTAACGCTCACGCGAGACCTTCGCTTCCCCGTCGTGCGCCAGGATGGCGGCCTCCACCGTGGTGGCACGTCCGTCATGCAGGTAGGGTGCGCTGTAACGCAGGCCCCACAGCGGCGAGGTGCGCATTTCGCGCGCACCAGCTGGTGACTGGACGATGCCATCACCGAGCGAACCCATGTCATGCAGGAGGAGGTCCGAATAGAGACGCACTTCCTTGCGGTCGAAGGCTGGTTCCTTGCTGGGGGCGGTTGTCATGCTCGGGACGTGGCAGACGGCGCAGCCCGCGACCGTGAAGAGCTGCTGGCCGGCGGCGGCGGTCGGCGTGAGCTTCATGCCCGGAGGCGGGGCCAGGAACTTCATGAAGTTCGCAACCTTCTCGAAGTCGGCCAAACCCGTCGCGGGAGCGTCCTCTGGATCCAGAACAAAGTCCGACTTCGCCAACTTCGCCGCATCGCCGTTCGGAGCGTTCTCCGTCGGGAAGAAGCGATTCGTCACACCCATCTCATTCGCATAGGCATCAGCCGCGAAGGCCAACACGCTCGTCTGCTGTGCCTTCCAGCCAAAACGACCCACGCGGGACTTGCCGCTAACGATGTCGGTCGTCACGACCGCCTTACCTTTGACGCCATCGATGGGCTGCTTACGGACATTACGCAGGATTACCTCATCCGGGATGGCATCGATTAAGCCCAAGCCAAAGAGCGGGGTTGAATTACGATGTACGATGGTATTGGCCTCCGGCGGCACGATTTCCGTGGCGGTCGGCAAGATCGCCTGATCCTGCAGCAAGGAACCACCAAGCGACTCCAGCGCATCGAATTTGCCGTGCTTGGTCAGACCGAAGCGCGTGACATTGCGGGCGCTTCCGCCGCCGATGGCGCCGCTGCCATGGCAAGCGACGCACGAACTCTCATTGAAGATCGGCCCAAGGCCGCCTTCCACGTCTTCGGTCTTTTCGAAGTCGGCCTTACCTTCGGCGAAGAGCTGCAGCTGCTCCGAGGTCAGACCCGCAAGCGGGTCGCCGAGGAGCGGCTTGGCCGGATTCACCTTCGGGATGGACGGACGCAGGACGGGCCGTGGGCGCAGCGCGGGCTGCTGCGCCGAACGGTCCGGGTGGGGGCGCGCATCGTCGGCCACGACCAAGGAGGCCGCGGCGACGAGGGCACACATTCCGATCAGACGGGTGTTGATCATTCGTGTATGGGGTGGGGTTTGACGGGAGCCCTGTGCGCTGCCCGTGAAGATACAATGGCCGCAAACCCATCTGGAGTGAAGCCCGCTACTGTTACTTTTGCCTTAAGGAAAGATGAAGAGGCAGGCAGGGAACGCACCACGCGCGGTCGTCGATGCGTTCGGTGTTCATAGGACGGTGTAGAACAACGGGGAGCGAAACGGGGTCTTGGCAAAGATAGGGGCGCGACGCTGCCCCAAAGAGTCTCGCCAACCCAAGACCGGACACCTACCCATCAGCATGGCCAACCAAACCCTCACCGGCACCCTGTTCACAAACAATGCCCCGTTGACCAAGGTCTGCATCGCGACGCCCGCCTACCGCTCGAGCTATGCAGGCGCATATGTCGAAAGCCTCTTCGGCCTCACTAGCGAGGCGCCGAAGCACCGCGTCGCCCTCTGCTTCTCCACGATCGACTACGCCGACGTCGTCACCGCGCGCAACTACCTGATATCCCGGTTCTATTTCAACCGCACGGACTGTTCGCACCTGCTGTTCCTGGACAGCGACATGGGCTTTGAGTCCAAGCTCATCTTCGACATGCTGGCACTGAAACAGGATGTCGTCGGGGCGATCTATCCGCGCCGGACGGTCGACCTCCGCAAGCTGCACGCCAAGGGCGACCAGCCCTTCGAACAAGCCTATGCGCAAGCCTGCGACTTCATCGGCACCCCCGTGGGCACGCCGAGCAAGGAGGCCTTCGTCGAAGTATCCGGCTTGGGCGCGGGCGTGCTGCTCATCTCTCGCGCCGCGGTGGCGAAGATGATCGAAGGCTGTCCCGAGATCGTCGATACCCAGCGGTACAAACGTTACCCCTTCGCCGACAAGCTCGCCGGCTTCATCATGCCCTTCAACAAGATCGACCTAGGTGACCGGGAACTTTCGGAGGACCTCTCTTTTTGCCACCGCTGGCGGAAGGCCTGCGGCGGAAAAATCTTCGGTAGCACCGCCAGCCCCATCAAGCATGTCGGTGAAAACACGGTGATCTCGAAGTTGGCGGACAGCTGGTAAGGCCAAACGCCCCAAATCTATCGATTAAGAAGGTTGGCTGCGGTGAAGGGAGCGTCCAACTTGAGGACCATCCCCATGCGTATTCTCCAGCTACTCGCCGCCCTGCCCTGTCTCGTCGCTACCTTGGCGGCCAATGACGTCGGCCTCGATTCCGCTGGCCCGACGCGCTTCGGGGCGCGCTTCGAAGAGGTCGATGGCAAGCGCGTCGCCAAATTCAACGGCGACAAAGGCGTGATGGCCACGTTCACCTTCGCCGCAGAGGGCGAGACCACGGTGGCGGTGCAGGTCACCCTCCCCAAGGACGGTAAAGTGAAATTAAATGGTCGCTTCGCCAACAAGGCCGTCGGCGGCGAGGTCCAAGGCACCGGCCAGCCTCAGTGGGTCGAACTCGGCAACGCCCGCGTCGTCGCAAACACCCCGACCGCCCTCTCGCTGGAAGCCAGCGAACGCAAAGGCAGCGTCGTCGTCCACGGCTTCCGTTTCGGCGCGAATGCCAGCGCGACGCCGGCGGTGCACTTCAAGACCGCCTACGCCCACAACAAGGAAGTCACCATCGGCGACCGCGGTGGCCTGGGTGCCGCCACCTTCAAGGCCGACGGCATACTGCTCGTCCCGGTCGTCGTCGAAAAGGCCGGCGAAGTCTCCTTCGCCGCCCGCTACACCTTGGCCACGGGCGCCAAGCGCACGCTGCAGTTCACTGCGACCGACAATCTTGAAGAAGTGCGAACGCGTTCCACGGTCATCGACCTAGCCCTGTCTGGCACCGGCAAGGTCACCCAATCGACGGATTTCTCGCTTAATTTCCCGAAGGCCGGCACCTACCTGATTGCGATCGCGAGCAAGGCCGATGGCGATGCCCCGGTGACCGTCAATGGGCTGGTCATCCGCAAAGGCACGAACGCCAACCTCTGGGCACTCCCCAATGGCAACGCCCAGTCGGTGCACTATGGCTACCCGGTGCCCAAGGGCGAAACGGCTCTCTGGGCCTATGCCGAAGCCAAGTCGGCCCCTGGCCCAGCGGCGACCTACAATTGCGTCCTCGGCTTTGGCCAAGGCTACTTCGGTTTCCAGCGCCGGGCGCTCGGCACGAACCCCGATGACCGTTGGTTCATCTACTCCCTCTGGGACAACGGGTACGTGAAGAACAACGTCAAGAACGCCAACCAAGACCCCGAGGAACTGAAGAATGCCATCGTGCGCATGCTCGCCAAAGGCGACGACGTGAAAGCCTACGCGTTTGACCATGAAGGCTCGGGTGGCCATAGCCACCTGGAATACCCTTGGAAGGATAATGAAACCTATGCGTTCCTCCTAGGAGTAAAGCAGGACGGCACGGGCGCAATCTTTTCGACTTATGTGCGCCTTGACGGTGGCCAGTGGAAATTCCTGACCTCTTTCCGCCGTCCGAACACCAAGGCTAAGCTCGATGGCCTGTACTCGTTCGTGGAAGACTGGTCGGGCTCCTCGGGCCAGCAGAAGCGCGACTGCCACTATTCCAATATCTGGATCCGCAACACCGAGAGTAAGTGGATTCAGCTCCGCGATGCCAAGTCGAGCGCCACTGCTGAACTCGGCCGCAGCGACTTTGACCACTACGTCGAAGGTAACGGCGTCGTCCTCAGCACCGGCGGCTACGGTGAGCCCAAGGGCAAGCGCGGCGTCGTCCTCCAGATTCCCGAAAGCAAGACCCCGCCCTCCGTCGACGTCGACAAGCTGCCGACGAAGTAAGAGGTAGGGACAGGGTAACCCTGCAAAGGTGCAAATCGGCCGGAGGCCGGTGCAAAAGTGCAAAGATGAACGAGAGTTTGGAGGACAGAGTACGGAAGACAGATGGAGAGGCAGAGGTAACGCGACGAAGCCTTTGGCTCCGTAATCTGTAATCAGTACTCCGTACTCCTCTATCTCAGCACGCAGTGCTGACCCTACCTCATAAACAATGGGCCGAGAAGGAATCGTGGATTGTGCTGAAAATGGAAGAGGCGGGCCTCCCGGCCCGCCTCTGAAGCACATAAACCTAAACTATCAGTTCGCTCCCTTTGAGGGCTCAAACCGAACCCCACTATTGAAGGAAAGACCTCAGAACCTGGTAAGCCTAGATTCGTAGGGTGAATACCCTAGGCTTGGGGCGGGGGAACAAAGAAGCCGTGCAAAGGTGCAAATTGGCCAGAGGCCGGTGCAATGATTGAAGGTTAAAGCAGATTACAGAGTACAGAGGACAGATTACGGAGCGGACGCTGAAAAGGGGCTGGAAACCGGGGCGGTGAACAGAGGGCGCGGTGAAGCCACGCCCCTACCCCACTGCATCGGGTAGGGTTGGCACTGCGTGCCAACCTAGCCTGCCTTTCGATTCCCCTAGGTCAGCACGCAATGCTGACCCTACCTCTACCCCACTGCATCCACCTGTGCACTTTTACACCTTTGCACCTTTTCACTTAACTCTCCAGCCCATCAGTACTCCGTACTTCTCTATGTCAGCACGCAGTGCTGACCCTACCTCTTCATTCCCCGTAATGCGTCCAGAGGCGTAGGACCTTAACGGTCTTACGGGCTTTAAGCACCTCATAGACTAAGCGGTGGGTGATGTTAATCCGGCGGGAGTAGAGGCCTTTCAGGTCGCCGACGAGGCTCTCGTAGGGTGGCGGGTTCCGGAAAGGATTGGCCGACAAGACGGCCACCAAGGGCTCGGCTTTGTCGCGCAGGCCTGCGCGTGCAATCCGCTTGGAATCCTTGCATGCCTGACGGGTATAGACGACCGCCCAGCTCACCAGGGTAGCTTCCGCTTACACTTGGACGTAGATTCAGCGCGACCCTTTTTGAGCGAGGCCTTCATGCCAGGAATCGCAGAGAGGTGCAGGGTCTCTTGCAGACTGCGCCAATCGGACTCGGAGATCAGCACGGCGTTGCCGCGCTTACCCGTGATATGGACCGGCTCATGGGCCGCGGCATCGATGAGCCGGTAAAGCTGGGCGCGAGCCTTAGTGGCGGAAACGTGAGCCATGGAGATAAGCGTACGTAAAGCCGTACGCTTGGCAAGAACACCCTCGCCGGAGTGATGATTGAATAAAAACATGGATTAAGTCAGTCGGCACCCAACTCGACCGCAAGCCAACGACCCTAGGCAGGTTGTCTTAGGGAGATGAGTCAGTGAGGGGTGGGGAAAGAAAGAATACGTGCAAAGGTGCGAATCGGCCAGAGGCCGGTGCAAAAGTGTAAAGGTGAAACCAGGTTACAGAGTTCGGAGGGCAGAGGACGGAGCGGACGCTAAAAAAGGGGTCGGGAACCGGGGCGATGAACAGAGGGCGCGGTAAACCACGCCCCTACCCGCGAGCGCGGCTCGCGAAAGGCAGCTAGGTTGGCACGCAGTGAGAACCTAGCAGAGTTCGGAGTTCAGATTACGGAGTACCGATAAAGGGGGTCGGACGCGACGCAGTCGCGCCCCTACCTTAAGTTAAGGATCAGCTATCGACGTTGAGTCTGGAGGGAAAACAAGGGGTCCTAAGGTCGCGCCAGTTATCCGATTCCACTTCCCCCTTTCACTCCACGTTTGCGCTTTTAATCCGTAATCCGTAATCTGTAATCAGTACTCCTCTAGGTCAGCACGCAGTGCTGACCCTACCTCGCACCAATGTAGCCACCTGTGCACTTTTACAGCTTTGCACCTTTTCACTTAACTCTGCAGCCCACCAGTCCCCCTCGACTTAGCGCGCAATATCGTTCCGACCGAGGACCGTGATGCCGTGCTGCTGGAGAACGGAGGCGGAGAGTTCCTGGGCTTCGGTGCGAACAACCAGACCATAGCGACCGTTAGGACGGAACAAGAACGGGTAGACGTAATGAATATTAATCTCCGCCTTTAGTAAAATGCCGGTGACGTCCTTGAGCTGGGCCTCGGACTGTAGTTCAATCGCGACCACTGGGACGGCATCGTGCGCAAAGCGGTGGGCATTGAGAACCTCTTCGGCGCGCTCGGGATAGTCGACCACGATACGGATGATCGTCGAGTCGGTCGTGTCCACGAGGCAGAGCGCCATGATATGGACATCGGCTTGGCCGAGGGATTCGACGAGCTCGTGCAGACGGCCAACCTTGTTCTCCACAAAGATAGAGAATTGGCGCACAGCGCCGAGGTTTGGTTCATTCACGGTTTCAGAGCCCATCGATGAACAATGTATGACACGTCCCAAAGTTTTCTCCAGCCCTTTCGCATCGGATGAGACTTGCCACGAATCGAGACTGGGGGATTTATGCCGTTATGTCTTTGGTCTTCCCTGCCCTTTTACTGGCCCAAGTAGCCGTCCAGCTGCCAGAGACCGTCGTGGTCGAAACACGCCAGCCGGCACCCGTCACCGAAGCGTCACCCTCCGTCACCAAAATCGACGCCACCCAAGCATCGGAGTCCGGCTACCGCTCGCTGACCTCACTCTTAGGCACCACCCCCGGCGTCTTCGCCTCCGAACAAGGCGGGGATGGCTCGCAATCCTCCCTCTTCACCCGCGGCACCAACTCCGCCCACACCGCAGTCCTGCTCGATGGCCGCCGCCTACCCGCCGGCTTCTCGGGCAGCTACGAGCTCGGACGCTACCGACTCTTCGGGTTGTCATCAGTCGAAATTCTACGCGGGGCGTCATCCTCCCTCTACGGTGCCAACTCCCTCGGCGGCGTCGTCGACCTCCGCTTACAAAATCCACTCACCTCCAAGGCTGGCTCTTCGCTGGAAGCCGAAGCAGGCTCCTACGGGCGCGCTTCGGTCGGCTACGCTTTCGCGACCAACAACGCCCGAACTGGCCAAGCCGCGACGCAGGGGACGGCCCTTTCAGTTACGACCTCCCATGACGACGGGTGGCGCGCTAACGGCGGACGCGAGGCGTCCACGGCCTTAGTCAAATCCGCGTGGCAGCTATCCCCGCAACTCACCGCCGACCTGATTGGCTCGGCTGATCTCGGACGAGGGGGACTGCCTGGCTCCGAAACCGCGCCTAGCCTCGTCGACTGGCAGAAGGACAGCGGTTGGCTGATTTCGCCGGGTCTCCGCTACGTCGATTCCATCACGACGGCCACCGCGTTCTGGTCGCGTGGCGGCTCGCATGTGCGCAGCTTCACTGGCGGCGATTTACAGAGCTACCGCCTAGCCACCGATGAACTGACCGCCTACGCGGATTGGAAAGCGCGCGCTGACCTCTCGTTCGGACTCGGGGCCACCTACGAACGCAATGCCTTCGACCAGCTCGCCTATGCGACCCCGTGGGCGAACACGATTGAATCGTTCGGACTGTGGGCGCATGCCGACTGGAAGCCCACGGCCTCCGACCGATTTAAGGTCGGCGCGAGACGCGATGACTTCAGTGACTTCGCGGGCAAGACGACGGGGGAAGTGACCTGGGGACATACCTTTAATAAACAAGTCGCCACGCACTTAAAGGCCGCCAGCGCCTACCGTGCGCCCTCGGCGAATGACCTCGCTTACGGCACTTCGCAAAACCTCATCCTACGCCCCGAAGCCAACCGCGCCTTCGAGGCTGGCCTACGCTTTAACAACGCGGATTCGCGTGGCCCGAACTGGACCCTCGTCGCGTTTGAAAATAACCTGACCGACCTGATCGACTACGACCCCAACGATAATTATAAAACTTTCAACATCGCCAAAGCCCGCACCCGCGGGGTCGAACTCGGCGTCGAAGCCCGTCCGACCAAGGGTATTCGCCTCTTCGGGGCGGCCACCTCCCTGCAGACCAAGGCCTTGACCAATTACTTGGGCGTCATCGCCGCTGGGGAGTCCCTGCTGCGTCGGCCGACCTTCACCCTCTCGGCCGGTACCGAGATCACGCCCACGGAACGCTGGAGCTTCGGCGCCGGCGTCACGCTACTGCATGGGCGCGTCGACTTCGACTGGGATAATTTCCAACGCGTCGACCTGCCAAACTCGTTAGTCTGGCGCGGCTGGGCGCGCTTTGCGTGGAACGACTCGACGGACCTAACCCTCCGCCTGGAAAATATCGGCGGCGAAACCGCCCCGCCCGCGGCTTTGGGCTACGGCGCCCAACCTCGCTCGGTCTACGTTGGCGTGGCGAAGAAGTTCTAAAGAACAGAAGGGGGGCTGGTAGGGTTGCGACTAGGTCGGGTCTTTTCCCTGCCTCGAGGTAGGGTCAGCACTGCGTGCTGACCTAGGGGAATCGACAGACGGACTAGGTTGGCACGCAGTGCCAACCCTACCCGATGCACTGGGGTAGGGGCGCGACTGCGTCGCGACCTCTGTTCATCAGGAGACGGGAGAGTTCCACTTCCCTTCCGTCCCCACCTCGCTCTGGTCAACGGACGCGACGCAGTCGCGCCCCTACCAGTAAGCAGGACAGCACGTGGTGCTGTCCCTACCTCACAATCCCCAAGCCCACCATACTCCTGCCAACCAATCCCCTCGCACCGCCGTCCCCTCTTGCCTCCCGAGCGGTTTAGGGCACAGTTCACCTTCCTTCCTAATGAGCCGGTATTATTTCGCTTACGCCTCTAACCTTGACGCCGCTCAGATGGAACGGCGCTGCCCGGGCCTGCAGTACCGCGGGAAGGCCTTCCTGCCCAAGCACCGCCTCGCGTTCACGCACATGAGCACGACTTGGGGCGGCGGTTCGGCCGATATCTTGGAAGACATGGATTCGCCTGGCGTCTGGGGAGCCGTCTACGAACTCACCTTGGACGACTGGAAGCGCCTCGCGGAGGCCGAAGGCACGTCCTACAAGCGCGTCACCGTCACCGTTTGGGAAGCCGGCGTCGAGGAATGCCCGCTGGAATGTGATGCCTTCAAGGTCATCGACATCACCGGCCCGCACCTCCCCTCCAAGCTTTACCACGAAAAGATTGTCCGCGGTGCGTTAGCGCGCGGGCTCCCGGCTGGCTGGGTCACCTGGCTGCGCGGGCTTTCCGCCAAAGGCTGACCGTGGCTAAGAATAAGACCCGTTGCTTCTGGTGCGGGGATGACCCGATCTATGTCGCCTACCATGACGACGAATGGGGCGTGCCCGTGCATGACGACAGACAGCACTTCGAGCAACTTATCCTCGAAGGTGCGCAGGCCGGGCTCTCGTGGTTAACGGTGCTCCGTAAGCGCGAGCACTACCGCAAAGCCTTTGCGGGATTTGACCCGAAGAAAGTCGCGCGCTTCAATGCGAAGAAAATCGATGGGCTCATGCAGAACGCCGGACTCGTCCGGCACCGTGGCAAACTCGAGTCCGCCGTCGGTAACGCACGCGCCTTCTTGGCGATTCAAACTGAGTTCGGTAGCTACGATGCTTGGCTCTGGGCCCAAGCGAAGGCCTTCCCTGCCAAGCGTGATCGGATGGCTACGACCTCACCCTTGGCCGAACACCTCTCCAAGGAACTCCGCAAGCGCGGCATGAAATTCGTCGGCCCCTCGATTATGCACGCCACCCTCCAAGCCATCGGGGTCTATCAGGATCACCTACCGGGGTGTTGGAAGAGGCGTAATTAGAGGACTGGTTGGCTAGAGTGTGGTTGGCTAGAGGATTGTGAGGTAGGGACAGCACCACGTGCTGTCCTGCTTACTGGTAGGGGCGCGACTGCGTCGCGTCCGTTCGCACGCGGGCGGCGAAGGCTGACGCACGTCCTGCCTTGGGTAGGGGCAAGGCTTTGCCTTGCCCTCCAAGCAAGGAGGGCGCGGTAAACCACGCCCCAACCTTAAGGCAACTAGGTCAGCACGCAGTGCTGACCCTACCTCGCCCCGAAGTAGCTACCTGGGCTCCTTTGCACCCTTGCACTTTTGCACCGCATCTTTTCAGCCCCCATCCCCTAACCCCTACCCCCTATCCCCTAATCATTCGGGAACCTTTCGCCTCATTTAGACTCATAAATCCCATCGACAGCCCTAAGGGTCAGGTTCAATCCTGTTAGACCCCCGGGCACCCCACCCTTCCCCCTCTATGTTCACCCATACACGTACCCTCGTGGCCTTGACCGCTCTCGCGCTTTCGGCCCTTACGGCCCCGGCCGCAGACGCCCCTAAAAAGGCCGATGCCCCGAAGAAGGCCGCCGCTAAGCCGACCGGCAAATACATGGAGATGGACTACGGTCGCTTCTTGAGCGCCTCCATCGACAACGCCCAAGGCAAGAGCCCCTTTGAACAAAAAGGCTGTGCGGCCAATAAGGCCGTGCTCGTGAACCTTGGCGCCGAAGATGCCGGTTACGCCTTCGACACTGAAACCCTCCGCGGCGCTGGCCTTTGGTCCGGCGGCTGGTTCAAGCGTAAGGGCGTTACCTTCGATGGTGCCCACGGCCCCAACCCAGCCCCCGCTGAAGGCGCCGACCTCTTCGCCGAGACCAATCCTGGTCCAGGCTGGAGCCAGAACGGCAGCTTTGCTGAGCCGCGCAAACTTCCCGCCGGCCCAGAGAAAGTCATGTCGCCGATTCCGCTCGGCCCGCTCCCACGCGAACACTCCAAGTACCTCGGCCTCTACCTCGCCGGCGATCGCGTCACCTTCGCCTACACCGTCGGCGGCGCCAGCCTCCTCGAAAGCGCTGAACTCGAAACCATCGGCGGCGTCAAAGTAATCAGCCGCAGCTTCACCGTCGTCTCGGGCGAGTTGAATGAATCCGTCCGCTTGGCCGATCTCCCCTACGGCGGCAGCATGAAGGCCAACGGTCTCACCGCTTCGCTGACGCTCAGCAAGGGCAAGGCGGGCGACGCCCTCCCGACCGAAGTCGCCGTCCACGGCGTCAACGGCACCCTGAGCACGGACGGCAACGTCCTCGTGCTCAAGCTCGGCAAGGTCGCTACGGGCACCAGTTTCAAGGTCTCCTTCGCCCATGGTGGCAAGGACGTCGCTGCCCTCACCAAGGCCGCCGCCGGCAGCGCCAAGCCCGTCGACCTCCGCGCCTTCACCAAGGGCGGTGAGTCGCACTGGAAGCAGGACGTCATCACCGAAGGCGTCCTCGGCGAAATCGACCAAGCCAAGCAGGCCGACACCGTCAAGGAACAGCTCGCGAAGGCCACCGACGCGAACAAGAAGGCCGCGCTCCAGGACAAGCTCGCCGAAATCCTCAACGCCCCGTACCTCGTCGACAACGTCACCATCCCCGAAAACAACCCTTATAAGTCTTGGATGCGCGTCGGCGCCCTCGCCTTCTTCAAGGATGGCCGCATCGCCTTCTCCACCTGGAGTGGCGATGTCTGGGTCGGTAAGGTGTCCGATGATAAGCTGAGCAAGATCACTTGGCACCGCTACGCCACCGGCATTTTCCACGCCCTCGGCCTGACGGTCGTCAACGAACAGCTCTACGTCCTCGGTCGCGACCAGATTACGCGCCTGCATGACCTCAACAGCGACGGCGAGGCCGACTTCTACGAGAACTTCAATAACGACGTTCAGGTCACCTCGAACTTCCACGAGTTCGCCTTCGACCTCCAGACCGACTCCCAAGGTAACTTCTACTTCCTAAAAGGCGGCCCCGTGAATCCGGGTGGCCGCGGCTGGGGTCCGCTTAGCGAACACCATGGCTGCATCTTCAAGGTCTCCCCAGACGGGAAGAAGTTTGAAGTCTACGCCACGGGCATCCGGGCCCCGAACGGCATGGGCGTTGGCCCCAACGGCGAAATCTCGAACGGAGACAATCAAGGCACCTGGGTGCCCGCTGACTACATCCACCTCTCGAAGCCTGGCGACTACGTCCTTGTGCCTGACCTCTCTCACCGCGTGCCGGCGCCGACCAAGTACAGCCCGCACCTGTGCTGGATTCCGTATGACGTCGACAACTCCAACGGCGGACAGACTTGGGTTACCAGCAAGAAGTGGGGTCCCTTCGAAGGCCGCATGCTCTACCTCTCGTACGGCAAGTCCTCGCTGTTCGGCGTCCTCCAGGAACGCGTCGGCGACGTTGCCCAAGGCGGCGTGGTCAAGTTCCCCCTGAAGTTCACCACCGGGCAGATGCGCGGTCGCTTTCACCCAATCGACGGCCAGCTCTACACGTCCGGCCTCAAGGGTTGGCAGACCAACGGTGTAAAGGACGGCGCCATCCACCGTGTCCGCTACACCGGCAAGTCCATCACCATGCAGGAATCCCTGCACGTCACGACCAAGGGTATCACCATCGGCTTCTCCGGCGCCCTCGACAAGAAGTCTGCCGGTGACGTCCAGAATTACTCGATCGAGCAATACAACTACCTGTACTCGGGTGCCTATGGCTCCGCCGACTACAAGGTCAGCAAGCCCGGCGAGAAAGGCACGGACCCCGTGGCCATCAAATCGGTGACGGTTTCGGCCGACGGCAAGTCGATCTTCCTCGAAGTCCCCGGCCTCCAACCCGTCGACCAGATGCGTATCAAGATGAACCTCAAGGCGGTCGACGGTTCACGCGTGCCTGATGAAGTGAGCAACACCATTAACGTGGTGCCAGAGAAGCAGGGCCAAGACTACCGTAGCTTCGCTAAGTAATCCCTCTCAGCGTCCCTAGACGAAGGCCCGGCTCACGCCGGGCCTTTTTGTTGCTGGACGCTTGCCATGGGCGGGCGAACTGACGCAATAAGGTGCGACCTGTAGCCATGATGTTCCGCCACCTCCTCACCCTGCCCTGCTTGGCTCTCCTCGCCCTCGCGACGTCCGTCTTCGGTGCTGATCCAGGCCTCAGCGCGAGCTTCACCGCCGGCGGCCAGACTGATACGCGCACGGATCGTATGCTCGCCCTCTTCGTTCCGGCCGGCCAACCCGTCACACCTTTCCTCAAAGCTGGCCCCTTCACCGCCAAGTGGGAGGGCCAGATTGAGTCTTCCATCCGCGGCAACTTTACCTTCAGCGCGGAGACTTCGGGCAATTTTAAGTGCACGATTAACGGTCAGGTCGTCTGGGACGGCACTGGCCCCAAGACGATTCAGATTAACCAAGGTGCTAACAAGATTTCCGCCGAGTTCACGAGCGCCGCACAGGGCGACAGCTTCGTTCGCTTCTTCTGGCAGTCGAAAGAGTTCCCGCTCGAGCCCGTGCCGCCGATGGCGCTCGCGCATGAGCTCACCCCCGCCGAGCAAACAGGCGAACGCCTCCGCGCTGGCCGACTCCTCTTCGCCCAGCTGAATTGCGCCGCTTGCCACGCCGATGCCGCCAAGATCCCCGCCAAGGGCCAAGGCATGCCAGAGCACGGTCAGCTCGCGCCCTTACTCAGCGGCTTCAGCACAAAGTATAATCCTGACTTCCTTACCGAGTGGATTGCCGACCCGCACTCCATTCGCCCGGGCACGCACATGCCCAAGGTCTTCACGGGCCCTGACGCGGCGCAGAAAGCCGCCGACGTTGCCGCAGCGCTGAGCATGGGCGAAGCGCCCAAGGCCGGCGCCAAGCCCAAGGCCGAGGACGGACTCGTCGGCGGGGCACTCTTTGCTAACCTTGGTTGCATCGGTTGCCACCAACGCCCTGACGCGGAAGTC
>CAITUF010000258.1 GCA_903895475.1 uncultured Opitutia bacterium
CCCATTACCCTCCGGTTCCCGGCCCCCTTTTACCTCTGTAATCTGCACTCCGTACTCTGTAATCCTGCATGTCAGTACGCAGCCACGCCCCTGCCTGTTTTAGAATTTACCTTTGCACAGGCCGTAGGCCGATTTGCACTTTTGCACCTTTGCACCGCTCGTCCCCTCGCTCGCTGCCTCACTCAAAGCTAAATTCACTGTCCAGCGACTCGGGGGGCGGGTCGTCGCCGGCGAGGATGCCGCGCACAAAGAGTTCGCGGTGCTCAGGGCAGGGGCCGAGTCGACGCAGCGCTTCGATGTGATCCGGCGTGCCGTAGCCCTTATGCCGCGCGAACCCGTATTCCGGATAGCGGGCGTCCAGTTCGACGAGCATGCGATCGCGTTCGACCTTGGCGACGATGGAGGCCAGTGCGATGGCTAGGCTCTTGCCGTCGCCGCCTTTGATTGATTCATGCGCCCAGGCGAACGGCCGTAACGGTAGGCCGTCCACGAGGACGAGCATATTGCGCTCCTCGGTGCGGCCAAAGAGTTCACCTTCCGTACCCGCGGCCGGGAAGAGTGCCGCCAGCGATCCTTGGGCTAGCTGGGCGATACACCGAGCCATCGCCAGTCGCGTCGCTCCGAGGATATTGTGCGCTGAAATCTCCAGCACCGAGGCCTCCGCCCAGACCGCGCGCAGTTTGCCTTCGGCGTGCATCTCTGCGATGCGCGTGCGGAGTTCCGCCCGCTTTTCCGGCGAGAGTTTTTTGGAGTCATTGGCACCCGAGAGTTTTCGTACCCAAGCCACTTCGCCGTAGAATCCCGCGTCGAGTAAGACCGCCCCAGCGACGACGGGCCCGCAGAGCGGCCCACGGCCAGCCTCATCGACTCCTGCGATACCTGGACGGCCGGCGCCGCGCTTGCGGTCGAAGGATGCCAGTGACGCCATCGGACTACTCCGCCTTCTTGCGGCGGATGAACGGTTTGGCTTCCGGCGGTTCTAGCCCCCGGACCTCATAGGCCGTGCGGAAGTGGAGCTTCGCGAAATTCACAAGAATCGCCGGGCCGAGGCGGCCGACGAGTTCGATGCCCGCTTCCTTGGCTTCGCGGCCCGAGCCCTTGGGGAGCGTCACGCCGCAGTCTTGCGAAAGGCGGTCGAGCTCACGGACAAAACAGGCGCGGGCGACGATGGAAGCGGCCGCTACGACAGGGTCGGATTCCGCCTTAGTCCGCATGCGGAGGTCAAATTCGACGCCCTTGCGCGCGAGCTCTTTCTGCACCAACGGTTCTTCCGAGAATTGGTCGAGTAGGCCCCACTGTGGGCGGCGCTGGTGTTGGAGCTCAAAGTCCTTGAGGGCTTCTTCGCACGACGTCGCGTGCATCCAGCCGAGCAGGCGATTGAGGTTTTTGCCGAAGCGAGAGTGGAGCTCGTTATACTTCGCCATGCGTGCGAAGGTCGTCTTCACGGACACCCCGGGCGTCGCGCGGATAATGCGGTCGAGCTCGGCAATTTTCGTATCAGTCAGCTTCTTGGAATCCTTGATCCCGAGGCTGATCCATTCTCGTGTCATCTCGCCAGTCGCGATGACGCAGGCCGAAACCACTGGACCAAAAAGGTCGCCCTTGCCCGATTCGTCGAGACCCGCGTGTTCCTCAAACCAATCAGGGTTCAGTTCCTCCTCATAGCCCAAGGTCGCCTGGCCGGTGACATCGGGCTCCACGCTAAATTTCACAAATTCCTCAGTACCGCGGCCAGAGATCACGCACTTACCGGACTTGTAATGGACCACGTTGACGTCGGGCCCCTTGAAGGCGAAGGCCGAATGGTCGACCGGAAAAGAGACCCAGCCCTTGCCGACAATGATTTGGCGCAACTTCTCGGCCTGGCCTGCGTCCAGCTTGAGGGTGTGCATGGCCACCTTCTTGGGCGCGTCATCGGAGTCCTGCTTTGCCTTTCTTGCCATGGGGACCAAGGTTTAGTCGAGTTGGCCCTCAAATCCAGCCCCATCCCATGACGCCTCACGAACAAAAGCTGATTCCAGCCGCCGCGGCGTTCCGGAAGGCCTTGTTGGCGTGGTTTGCCAGCCACCAGCGGCCCTTGCCGTGGCGAACAGAGGTCTCAGCCTACCGGACGGTCGTTTCGGAGCTCATGTGCCAACAGACGCAGATTGCGACGGCTCTACCTTACTTCGAGCGCTGGGTGGCGCGTTGGCCTGACTTTCAGTCCCTGGCTCGGGCCAAGGAAGCCGACGTCCTCGCCGCTTGGGCGGGCCTCGGGTATTATACGCGGGCGCGCAACCTCCTTGCCCTCGCCCAGCAAGTC
>CAITUF010000259.1 GCA_903895475.1 uncultured Opitutia bacterium
CCGTCCCCTCACGTCGGATGAGGCTTTCGGGCGTTGGGGCGAGGGGCAGGCGGCCGAGCATTATCGTGCGGCGGGAGCAACGATTCTGGCCCAAAACTGGCGCCATGGCCGCGATGAACTCGACCTCATAGTCTTGGAGCGACAGGTCCTCGTCTTCGTGGAGGTCAAGACACGTACGGCCGATTTCGGCGGGGCCGGGTATTATGCCGTCGATAATCGAAAGAAAAAGGCCCTCCGGCGGGCCGCCTACGGCTGGTTGAAGCAAATTGGTGGTGCCCCGTACCGTCGTTTCGACGTCGTGGAAGTTATGGTTTGCCACAGGGGCACCGTCCGCATCCTTCAGCACCGGGGCGTGACCCTTTTCGGGAAGCGCCGCCCTTGACTCCGATGTCCGAATCCGACCGCCATCCTTTCCTCTCCGGCCTCAGCAAGCACCGCGGCGCTCAGCCGACCTGCGTGGTCATTTTCGGCGCCTCCGGCGACTTGGCCGCCCGCAAGCTACTGCCCGCCCTGTATAACCTAGCGGTCGATAGCCTCCTGCCCGCCGACTTCCACCTGATCGGCTTTGGCCGTAAGCCCATTCCCGACGCCGAGTTCCGCACCCAGGCCGCCGCTGATATCAAGAAGTTCTCCCGGCGCGAGTTCCGCCCCGACATCTGGAAGCGCGTCGAGGACAATGCTTCTTACCAAGCCGGCGGTTACGACGACCCTGCCGCCTTTGAAGCGTTGAAGGCCCAGATCGCCGCCGCCGAAAAGCGTGCCGGCCGTCCGCTGCAGCTCGTCTTCTACGTCTCCACGCCTCCATCTGTTTTCGAGCCCATCCTCGAGAACCTCGGTCAGTCGGGTCTCGCCGCCCGCGGCCTCGGCACCGACCTCGAGAGCAAGGTCATCATCGAGAAGCCCTTTGGCAAGGACCTCGACTCCGCCGTCCACCTAAACGCCGTCGCCGCCCGCAACTTCCGCGAGTCGCAGATTTTCCGCATCGACCACTACCTCGGCAAGGAAACCGTCCAGGATCTCCTCGTCCTACGTTTCGCCAACCCGATCTTCGAGCCTCTCTGGAATCGTCGTCACGTCGACCACGTCCAAATCACCGTCGCCGAAGAACTCGGCGTCGGTACGCGCGGTGGTTACTACGACAGCAGCGGAGCCACGCGCGACATGCTGCAGAACCATACCATGCAGCTCTTGGCGCTCGTGGCGATGGAGCAGCCCCGTTCGCTATCCGCCGAGCATATCCGCGATGAGAAGGTCAAACTCCTCGAGTCCATCCAGCCCCTCCGTCTCGGCGCCAACGCCGACGCCGTCCGTGCACAGTATGCCGAAGGCCTCTCGGGTGGCGAAAAAGTCCCTGGCTACCGGGCGGAGAAGGACATCCCGCAGGAATCCGCGACCGAAACCTTTTGCGCTCTTCGTTTCTCGATCGAGAACAGCCGCTGGTCGGGCGTCCCATTCTACATGCGCTCGGGTAAGCGCCTCGCCCGCCGCGTCTCCGAGATTGCCATCCAGTTTAAGCAACCGGAGTCCGGCCTCTTCGCCGGCGATGCCCGCTACGACCTCGCGCCCAACCGCTTGATTATCCAGATTCAGCCCGACGAAGGTACGACCCTCGTCCTTAATTCGAAGGTGCCAGGCCTCGAGCCCCGCACGCAGCCGGTTCGCCTGAGCTTCCGTTACGCGACGACCTACGGTTCAAACACGCCCGAGGCCTACGAGCGCCTCATCCTCGACGGTATCGTCGGTGACCGTACGCTCTTCATCCGCGGCGACGAAACCGAAGCCTCCTGGCGTCTCTTCACGCCCTTGCTCAAGAGCTGGCAGCAGCAGGGCCGCGAGGGCATGGAGGCTTACGCTTCTGGCTCTTGGGGTCCCGCGGGCGCCGATGCGCTTCTCGCCGCGCATGGTCACGCGTGGCGTAACGCTGGTCGCTAAGCCCCATGTCTCACCCCATCCTTGACGCGCTCCCGGGCTTTCCGATGAAGATCTCGGCAGCTCTGCCGGCGCTCGACAAGGCGTGGGCAGAGGAAGGCGAAGACGCCACGCGCGCTTCGCAGATGAACGTCATTTTGATGTTCGGTGCAAACGTCACGCCCGAGGACGCTTCTGCACGTTTTGATGAAGCCATCCGCTTCGCCCAGCGCTATCCTTGCCGCTTGGTCGTGTTGGCTGCCCGTCCCACCGCCGAGGCGATGGCTGCACTCGAGGCCAAGGTAAACGTCCTGTGCTTCTTTGATCCCTCCCGTCGCGGCAAGCGTTGCTGCGAGGCCCTCATGCTCGCCTATGGCGCACCGACGGCGGAGCTCGAATCGCTCGTCTCCACCTGGTTGGAAGGCGACCTCCCAACGAATCTCTGGGCGCATGGCGTGACTGCAGAGGAATTTCGACCCTGGCTCGGTTGGGCCTCTCGTTGCCGTCGCGTTGTTGCGGACCGTTCGATTGTCGGCGAGGCCTTCTTCGCCTTGCCGTTCAAGAACCCCCTTTCCATTCGCGACCTCTCCGTCGCGCGTTGCCTACCGGTGCGCCAAGCGCTCGGACAGTTTCTCGCTGCGCATGCCCCGACGGACCTCGTCCGCGGCCTCCAGTCCGTCACGATTTCCCATGGCCCGAGCTTGAGCGGTGAAGCCGCTGGTCTCCTGGCTTGGATGAAAGGTTGCCTCACGCACTGTGCGGGCCTGACCCGGGCGCATCTCGGGGCTGAGTTTAAACTCTCCGCAAAGGTGCCTGCGGGCGACAACTTGGACGCCGAATGGGTCTACGCGGATGGCTCGCGTTTCTCGTGGGAGCATGCCGATCAAGGCACGCGCGCGATCATCACCTTCACGCGCAGCCGTCAGCCCGCGCCGGTCACGCAACGCGTTGCTTTTATGGGTGCCGCCGAAGCGCTGTCCGAAGCGGTGTTCTTCTGATTAGCGGATGGTGGATAGCGGTTGGCGGTTGCGAAGGCAAAGAACAGAGTGCTGAGTCGATGGGAGGCAAAGGGTGGCCTGCGCTCGTAGGCATAGGGTAGGGTTGGCACTGCGTGCCAACCTAGCTGTTCGCCATTCGGCGAACTCAGGGTAGGGGCAAGGCTTTGCCTTGCACTCCTGATACGGAGGGCGCGGCGAAGCCACGCCCCTACCCAAGGCATACAGAAGAGCGGCGAAGCCACGCCCCACCCTTAAGAGACAGTTAG
>CAITUF010000260.1 GCA_903895475.1 uncultured Opitutia bacterium
AAGATGCCGAGGACGAGGATCTTGGCATCGGGGCACTTCTGACGCAGCTGGCCGAGGATGGCCTTGATGCCTTCAGCGGTCTGCTCGGCGGTGCACTCGTAGACGGCGCCATTGAGCTCCTTCTGCGGACGGCCCTGGTGGCCGGTGTTGTTCGTGCCGATCATCAGGACGATCGCCTTGGGCTTGAGGCCATCGAAGTTGCCGTTTTCGAGGCGCCAGAGAACGTGCTCGGTGCGGTCGCCGCCGATGCCGAAGTTTGCGGCCTTGAGCGGAGCCCAATCCTTCGTCCAGACGGCCTTGCCCTTCCCTTCCCAACCATGGGTGATCGAGTCACCGAGGAAGACGAGCTGAGCTTCTCCCTGCTTGGAGATGACGTTGAAGCTTTCGTGACGCTTCTCGGTGCCGGGATGTAGGACCGGCTGGACGGCATAGTTGGCGCAACCAGTCAAGAGGGCGGCGGCAGCGAACAAGAGAGCGATGCGATGATTCATAGGGGTAGGCTCACTCTGCCCTTCCCTCCTCGGCTGGCAAGCCACCGCTGACCGGTCAGGCCGGCCCAGGGAACATGCCGCGAGACAAGGCAACGAACACCCACGCCAGCATCGCCAGCCAGGCTCCGGAAAGAACCCAGACCACCCAAGCCAACCTGCGCTCCCAGGCCGGAGCATCCTCCGGTACACGCAGCCAGAGGAACATTCCCGACGACAGGAAGGCGATCGGGATGGCAATGAAACTCTGAAGCAGATGCGCCGGCCGCTGACTCCAGCCGCAAGCCTCCGCCACCAGGACCCATGGCATGCAGAGGAGCACGACTACCGCCGCGCTGATGAAGACAGCTCGGACCAGACGTCTAATATGCAAAGGCTGGCTCATTTGATTTCAGGCAGCGCGTAATACGCGACTTCGGCGAAGAAGAACTCCGCCATGTTCAGCTTGGCGTAGTCGTAATGACGGATCGCCTTGAGGACCTGCGGTCGCGCCGAGGCTTCGCCCGCCAACGCCACGACCGCGGCGGCGGCCTAGGGATGACGCATCCAAGTGGACTCGTAATTCTTGCGAGGCCCGCGCTTCTTGTAATCCACGATCTTGGCCAAGCGTTCGGCCTCCTTCTGCGTCGGCTGAGGGAACCACGTCGGATTCGCCACCCGCCAGTCCGCCGTGCCGAAGAAACCTTGGTCGGCGTTGTCGAACATGGCGTGCGTATCCACCGACGACAGGGCGAAGCGCGCGCTCACGTCGAGACCTTGGCGATAAGCGGCCTTCGTCGCGGCGTCCGTCTCGACGGCGGCGAGCCGCGCCAGTCCTGCCTGGGTGCCGACGTAGATCCAGAACTGTCCCTTCTGCAGGGTCGGAATGAAGCCAAGGTCCCGCGGACAACCCAGCGCGCATATCTCGCGGCGCGTCTCGGCCGACTTGGCGGGCTTCTCGTCCAAGGCCCGACGATAGCGCTCCAGCCAGACGGCGTCGCCGGTCATCTCATAGGTGGCGCGCAACAGGTAGACGTATCGGGCGGCATCCCGGAAATGCTCGCCTTTGAAAGCTCCCCGAAAATCACCCTTGAACACGCCATCGCAGGGCACCCGCCACCCGGTCGCCTCCAGCGCATCAGCGACCTCACGGACTTTCGCCACGAGGACCGTGCGCTCGGCCTCGGTCGGGATATCGCTCCGGAGATAAGCATGCATGCCCAGGAACCACGGGTGCATCTGGTCGTCGGAGCTTAGAGGGTAATGGCATTTACCGTCGCTGCCTACGCCCCGGGCGACGAACCCGGGCACATCGGACACTGAGGCGCACTTGAGGAGCCCTTGAGAAAGTTTGCGGGCCTGCTCCTTGTCCGCAGGCGCTCCGGAGCGACGGGCGCGCTCGACCATGGCGTTCAGATACATGCCGGTGAACATCGGGCCGTTCTCGATCGGGCTCCACCAGCCGATGGCATTGGGCTTACCCAAGCGGCAGTCTTCCGGGGTCGGCAGCTCTCCGACGTAATCACGGACGATGCCATGCTCGTCGACGAAGCGCTTCCAGCTCTCGGCATGGGCCTTCTCGATGGCTTGGGCCGGCTCAGCCTTGACTAT
>CAITUF010000261.1 GCA_903895475.1 uncultured Opitutia bacterium
GCGGCCATCGAAGGTTCGCACCTCGCGCTGGGCGCGCAGAACCTGCACGACAAGACCAACGGTGCCTTCACCGGTGAAATCTCGGCCTCCATGTTGCGCGACCTGCACGTCACTCACGTGATTATTGGCCACAGCGAGCGCCGCAGTATCTTCGGTGAAGATGACGCGTTCGTGAACCGCAAGGTGCACGCCGCCCTCGGCGCGACCTTACGCCCCATTCTCTGCGTGGGCGAGCTGCTCGCTGAGCGCGAAGCCAACCAGACGATGGAAGTCGTGCGCCGCCAGGTGGAGAAGGGCCTCGAAGGCGTACCGGCCGCCCAGGCCGACCACGTGATCATTGCCTACGAGCCGGTCTGGGCGATTGGCACCGGCAAGACGGCGACCCCGGCCATGGCCCAGGAAGTGCACGCGTTCATCCGCAAGCTCCTGACCCAGCAGTTTGGCGCCGAGTCGGCGGCCCGCATCCTCATCCTCTACGGTGGCTCGATGAAGCCGGACAACGCCGACGCCCTCTTGGCGGAGCACGATATCGACGGTGGTCTAATCGGCGGTGCTTCCCTCGACGCTAAGAGCTTCGTTGAGCTCGTCCGTTCGGCCTCGAAGTCCCTCGCTGGCTAAGTCAAACGACCCTTCGGCACCTAGGCCGACAGAGGTGATTAGCCCTACAAGGCCAATCCCTCTGTCGGCCTAATAGTTTGGAACCTGTCCGATGGCGTGGTTTAGGGACTCGGTAGGCACAGTGTTTGACTTTTTGGATTTAAAGTGTTGATAATCAACATCTTAAAATACTTAAAAACACTCCATTAACAGGTTTATGAACAGGTTATACCCCGCTAACCCCCTAAACTGGTCCAAATGCCCTAAAAATTGGGTTGCGAAGGGGGGGCGGCTTTCGTGCCTCTGTGGGCAAAAGTACCACTTCTCCGCCCGTTATCCCGATGCGTAAGCTCTTTAACTTCCTGACCGGCGCCGCCCCTCGCGGTAACTTCTTCCCCCGCTCGGTCAACAGCGTCCCTCTCCAGGTGCTCGTTTGTCTCTTGGTCACCGGCGCCGTGGTCGTCGCGGGCATCAACGAGTACGCCACGAACAAGTATTTAAACGTCGGATACACGCCTGATCAGCCCGTGGCCTTCGACCACTCTTTCCACGCTGGTCCCGATTCGGTACTCGGCCTGGATTGCCGCTATTGCCACAACTCCGTCGACAAGTCCGCGCATTCGAACGTGCCCTCGACAAATACCTGTTGGAATTGCCATAGCCAAGTGAAGCCTGACAGCCCGGCGTTGGCCCTGATTCGTCGCAGCGCTGAAACCGGCGAAGCCGTGCGCTGGGTCAAGGTGCACAAGGTGCCCGACTATGTTTACTTTAACCACGCCGTGCACGTGAACCGCGGCATCAGTTGCGTCGAGTGCCACGGCCGCGTTGACCAACAGGTCGTCGTGGGCCAGCAGAAGTCCTTGAACATGTCCTTCTGCCTCGATTGCCACCGCAACCCCGAGCAGTTCCTCCGGCCCGTCGACAAGGTCACCGACCTCGCTTGGAAAGCTGAATCTCCCGCTGCGCAGACCGCCCAGGGCACGAAGTTCGTGCACGACTGGAAGGTTAATCCTCCCCAAAGCTGTTCGGGCTGCCACCGCTAATCCCCGCCTTTTTCTTCGATGAGCAAGCAAGTCTTCAATCACCCCGTGCCGCAGCCCGGCGAGCCGACCGGTCCTTCGTACTGGCGCAGCCTCGATGAGCGTAACAAGACGCCCGAGTTCCGCACCCGCGCTGAGCGCGAGTTCGTCGATGGCGCCGCCGCCATCACCACTGTCGAACGCCGCGAGTTCCTGCTACTCATGGGCGCGTCCTTCGGCCTGGCTGGTCTCGGTCTCGCCGGTTGCCGCGAACCACGCAACCACACGTTACCTTACAGCAAGCAGCCCGAGAACACGATCCCGGGCGTTGCGACTTACTACGCTTCTTCTTTCCCGGGTGAGTCCGCCAACCAAGCACTGATTGTCGAGACGCACCAGCATCGTCCGACGAAGGTCGAAGGTAACCCGAGCCACGTCGCTAACGGTACGGCTTCGTCGAAGTTCGCCCAAGCGAGCGTCCTCGACCTCTACGATCCCGAGCGTGCGCAGGCTTCGCAGGACGCCACGGGAGCCATGCTCTCCGTCGCGGCCGTCCGCGATTTACTCCGTAAACTTTCCGCTGAGGCGAAGGCGAATGGTGGTGCTGGTCTCGCGTTCCTTGCCCGTCCGTCCACTTCCCCGACCCGCGCCCGCGTCGTCGCCGCCGTGAAGGCTGCGTTGCCGCAGGCTCGTTTCGTCGAGTACACGCCGGTCGCCCAGAACCGCGCCGACGCCGTCTTGGGTGCCCGCGCCTTGCCTGATTTTGCTAAGGCTCGTCGCATCCTCAGCCTCGACGCTGACTTCCTTGGCGCCGGTGACTCCATCATCGAAGCCACGCGGGCCTACTCGTCCGCGCGTCGCGCCGACACGGCGGCAGATGCCGAAGCGATGGCCCGCCTCTACGTCGTCGAATCGACCTTCACGCTGACCGGCGCTGCGGCCGACCACCGCCTCCGCGCCGCTAGCTCGCACATCTCTGGCCTCGCCTTGCTCTTCGCCGCCGAAGTCCTCGCGCAGACAGGGAAGGGTGCCGACGCCTCCGCTTTGCGCGCCAAGGTCTCGGGCCTCGATGTCAACGCTGTCGCCCCGTGGATTAAGGAATCGATCGCTGACCTCGTCGGTGCCAAGGGCAAGGCCCTCATCATCGCGGGCGATCACCTCTCCGACGATGCGCATCGCGCCGTCGCTTTAGCCAACGCCGCACTCGGTGCCGCCGTCCGCTACGTCAAGGCTGCCGCTCCTGTTGCCGGCACGATTGCCGACCTCGTCGCCAAGCCCGCCACCACGCTCGTTATCCTCGGTGGTAACCCTGCCTACGACGCTCCGTCGGACGTTGACTTCGCCAAGGCCGTGAAGGCCGCCAAGCAGGTTGTCCGCCTCGGTTACCATGGCCCGGCTTACGACGAAACCTCCGCGCTCGTGAAGGATGCTAAGGGCATTTTTGTGGCCGCTTCGCACTACCTCGAAAGCTGGTCCGATGGTCGTACGGTCGATGGCACCTACGTGCCGGTCCAGCCGATGATCGACCCGCTCTTCCCGACGGTCACCGAGCTCGACGTCCTCGCTCCTTTCGCGGGCCTCACCCAGGAGCCGTATGCGCTCGTTCGCGAGACCTTCAACAGCCTCTCCAAGGATTCCGCGGATACCGCTTTCGCTGCTTGGTTAGCGGAAGGCGTCCTCGCTGGCACGCAGTACCCGACTTTTTCGGATATGTTGTTCGCGCTGCCGACCGCTGCCTTCAAAGCCCCTGAACTTTCGGCCAAGTCTCTCGAAGTCCGCATCGTTCCCAGCGTGCACGCCGGTGATGGCCTCTCCGCCAACAATGGTTGGCTCGCGGAAGCGCCGGATCCGCTTTCCAAGACCGCTTGGCAGAATGTCATCCTCATCAGCCCCAAGATGGCGAACGAGCTCAACGTCGAGCCGCCCGTGGCGTTCATCAATAAAATTGGCCAGCTGAACCGTAACATCAACGAGCTCGTCGATGGTCGTCTTATTGCGAAGGTCGCCACGCTCACGGTGAACGGCGTCACCCTCAAGGGTTCCCTCTTCATCATGCCGGGCATGGCTGACTACACCATCGGCCTACAGTTGGGCTTCGGTCGTCGCATCGCTGGTCGCGTGGCCACCCGTGTCGCCGAGCGCCTCCAGGGTCAGCTCGTCGGCAACGGCTTCGACGTCTATCCTTTCGTCACCTCTGCCCAGCCAGCCGTCCGCACGGGCGTCGTCCTCGAGCTCACTGGCGAGAGCGCCCCGATCGCGAACATGCAGGACCACTGGTCCATGGAAGGCCGCGACGTCGTCCGGGAAGGCAATGCCGATGACCTTAAGCATAACCAGAATTTTGCTAAACTCGGCATCGATGGCCACGCCCCAGCGGTTTACGGCAAGGACGAGAAGATGTCTCCGGCGGACAAGGCCATCCTCACGCCGCGCGGTAATTCCGCTTACGAGCACCCGAACCATACCGTCGCCCCGAACGTCGCGGTGTGGAAAGGCCACGAAGACAAGTTCCCGTTGCTCCAGCAGTGGGGCATGTCGATCGATTTGAATACCTGCACGGGTTGCAACGCTTGCGTGACCGCGTGTCAGGCAGAGAACAACATCCCCGTGGTTGGTCGCGACCAGGTTCTCAAGGGACGTAACATGCAGTGGATTCGCCTCGACCGCTATTTCTTCGACGGTCGCGAGCAGGCCGGCAACGAGATCCCCGCCGATCCGCAGGTCACCTTCATGGGCGTCGCCTGTCAGCATTGCGAAACCGCCCCGTGCGAGACCGTCTGCCCGGCCAACGCCACCGTCCACGACGATCAAGGCCTCAACACGATGGCGTACAATCGTTGCATCGGCACCCGTTACTGCGCCAACAACTGCCCGTATAAGGTCCGCCGCTTCAACTTCTTCGACTACAACAAGCGCGAAGCTGGTCACTACTATGAAGGCCCGCTCGGACCAGCGAAGTTGCCGAAGGACCCCACCGACCTGCCCCAGTTGCAGAAGAACCCGGACGTCTCCGTGCGTATGCGCGGCGTCATGGAAAAGTGCACCTATTGCGTCCAGCGCATTCAGGAAGCCAAGATTCAGGCCAAGGTCCGCGCCAAGGACTCGGCCGACATCAACGTCGCCGACGGCGCGATCAAGGTCGCCTGTCAGCAGGCTTGCCCGGCGGAGGCCATCGAGTTCGGTGATATCACCGACCCGAAGTCCCGCGTCTCGAAGGCCAAGGCCTCGACCCGCAGCTACGGCGCGTTGACTTACCTTAACACCCGTCCGCGTACGACCTACCAGGCCAAGTTGCGTAATCTCAATGCGAAGATGCCTGGGGCAATCTTGGTTCCGCTGTCCTTGGTTCCGCTGTCCCGCCAGGAAATGGCTGGTCGCGAGAGTCACGCCCCAGCGCACGGCGCCGCCCCCCACGGCGAAACCAACCACGGTGCCCCCGCCGCCACCAGCCCTGGTCACCAGAAGTAATCCTTAACGCATCCCTGTTCCATGGCTCACGCCCACGATAGCTCTTCGGAGCGCCCTGCAATTCTGGATAAGGTCCGTCCAGCTGAACTCCCCCGCCCGAAGCTGATTCTCAACGATCGCGGCTTCCACTGGATCACCGATAAGGTGTGCGGCATCGTCGAAGAACCGACCCCGCTCTGGTGGAAGGTCCTGTTCGGCGTCGCCC
>CAITUF010000262.1 GCA_903895475.1 uncultured Opitutia bacterium
CGATAAGCGCGTGCTAAAGTCTTCATCCGACGCGGTCGTGAAGGCCGGCCAAGCCGCCCCGAAGCAGTATCAAGATTTCCGCGAACTCCTCGCGAAGGAAAAGCCTGACGCCGCGGTCATGGGCCTACCCGACCACTGGCATGGCGTGATGAGCTGTGCGTTCCTCCGGGCGGGGATTGACGTCTACGGCGAGAAGCCGCTCGCACAGACCTGGGCCGAAGGCCAAGCCATCGTCGACAGCGTGAAGGCCAACGGCCGCGTCTGGCAGACCGGCATGTGGCAGCGCTCCACGGGTAACTTCCGCCGCGCCGTCGAAATCATCCGCAACGGCGAACTCGGCAAGATCCTGCGCGTCGAAGCGGGCACCACGACGAACAACCATAAGATTCCCGACGCCCCCAAGCCGGGCGAAAAGCCGCCCGTCGAAGTCGATTACGACCTCTGGGTCGGCCCGTCCGCCTGGATGGAATACGACCCACGCGTCTTCCACTTCCACTGGCGCTGGCACACCAATTTCGGCGGTGGCATGGTGCTCGATTGGGTCTGCCACCACGGCGATATCGCCGCTTGGGCCATCGGAAAGGACGCCGAATTCCCCGTCGCCGTCGAAGGCACGGGCGAGCTGCGCGAAGCCCCGTGGAATACGCACCGCACCTACGACTACACGCTGACCTACGCCGACGGTGTGCAGCTGAACGTGAACAGTAAGTTCGAAGGTGTGAAATTCACCGGCGAGAAGGGTTCGCTCTTCATCCGCCGCGGCGGCCAGGAATCCAGCATCAAGGGCCTCTGGGAAAAGGACCTCGGACCAGACGCTTGGCGCTGCCCCGGCACGACGGACCACTACCAGGAGTTCGTCGATTGCTGCCAATCTCGCCGCAAGCCGATCTCGCACGCCCTCGCGGCGCACCACGCCACGGCTATCGGCCACTTCGGTAACGCCGCCATCTTCACGGGCCGGAAGCTCAAGTTCGATGCCGCCACCCGCAAGTTCAACGACGCCACCGCCACGGGCATGCTCTCACGCGAGCTGCGCAAGCCTTGGTCGCTGGAGAAGCTTTGAGCCGACGCACCCTCATCATCCTTGTTGGAGCCCTCGTCTTAGCGATCGGGGCTTGGGTGCTTTCATTCCGGCAGCTGGATAAGAAGTGGCAGACCAAGCCGCCGCCCCCGACGAAACGGGTCGCCGCCCGCTCAGCCCAGCCGCTCAACCTGCAGGCCGTGACGGCCAGCGGCAAGACCGTGGCCGAAGTCTGGGCGGAGTTCCAAAAGAACGGCGCACCCAAGCTGACGCCAGCGCAGATCAACGACTACGTCGATTCCTGCGGACGCGATGCCCAAAGCCTCATCGTGGCCGCACGCCTCTCCGGCGACTTAGAGTTCCTCCAAGAAGCCGCCCTCGCCTACCCCGAGAATCCTCTCGTGCAGTTAGAAGTCGCACTCAGCCCGAGTGCCACGCCCGAAGAACGCCGCGCCGCCCTCGAAGCCTTCAAAGCCGTCAGCCCCGACAACGCCCTGGGCGATTACTTGAGCGCGCACCTGTCTTTCAGCGAAGGCAAGTATGGCGAAGCCGCCAGCGGGCTCCTCGCCTCGCTCGACCACGGTACGCTGGCGGACTTTTCCGAGCAGATTATGGCGGGCACCGAACAGGCCTACCTCAGCGCCGGCCAAGACCCGCTGACTGCCCAGCTCGCCGCAATGGCAGGCCTGACGCGTCCGACGCTCGGACCTATGCGCGAAGTCTCGCGGCACCTCGACAGTTTGAAGGACGAGTTCATCAAAGCCGAAGATTACGACGCCGCACACCCCACGGTGCTTGTCGGACTCGACCTCGGCCAGAAGATGCAAAGCCAAGCGCCCTACCTCATCGATCAACTCGTGGGGATGTCGATTGAAAGCTCATTCCTCAAGCAACTCGACCCACTCACCGCCACGGGTGGGAATGGCCAGACCGCGGGCGAACGGCTCGCCGAACTCGAAGCCAAGAATGCGGATATTAAAGCCACGACGTCCGCCTTTAGCGAAAGCTCACTGAAGATGGACGCCGCCGCCTCCCAGGAATACTTCAAACGCGTCCGGCGGGACGGCGAACTCAGCGCCATGAAGTGGGCGTTGGCGAGGTAACGTTAGGGGATAG
>CAITUF010000263.1 GCA_903895475.1 uncultured Opitutia bacterium
CACCTCGAGGCAGCTAGGTTGGCACGCAGTGCCAACCCTACCTCGATACAAGCGGACGCGACGCAGTCGCGCCCCCACCCAAGGCAGGCGCACTTCCTCCAATTAACGAGCTCTCTATGCTATTCCGATATCTGCGTCAGCCCCCGGCCGACCTCAGTTCGGCCGCATCACGTAGAGGTCAAAGGTCGCAGCCCAAGCGTCAGCAAGCTTCATGCGCTTGAGCTCGTGCTTGGGGCCCCACGAATCGGTATAGAGGATTTCGGAGGTCTTGTCGTTATAGCCAATGATGAGGCGGATATGGCCGCCCTGGGCCTGGGGAATATCAGGTTCCGGGACGATGCCGAGCTGGACGCCCCAGATGAGGGGGTTGGCCCGATCGATGCACTCGTGGATGGCTCGACTCAGGGTGGCGATCCCCGCCTTATCGGCCTGCCGGACAGTGGCGAGTTGCTTTGGGTTGAGGCTCGGGAGGGCTTGGTAAAAGATGTACGGGCTCTGCGCCAGCTGCGCGGGAATCGGCGTCCCGTCCTTCTTTTTGCCGGCTATCGTGTAGTCCTTGATGATTTTAGTGATCATCTTCTCATCGACGCCGGAGAGATAGGTTTGGAAGCGCAGGCCGAAGCGCGTCGCGATGCGCTTCATCTGTTCTTCGAATTTCTGTCCGCTGGTGCCACCTTCCGTCTGACAGGCTTGCGCGAGCTCATGCTGGTCGGCGTCTTTACCGTAGTAACGTAGCACACGCTCGCCCGTCGCGACGGCACAGTACCCCTTGGGGCCTTGGTCGACCATCGGAACGGTGGCGATCCACTTATCGCCCGCTGGGTTAGTGCGTAACTGGTCCACAGGGTTCCAGCGCAGGGAGCCAGCGCTGCGGGTGGCGAGCGTCTGAGCGGGCCCGACGACCACGCGGATGAACTCAGCACGGTAAGTGATGTTTTTGGCCCGGTCGGCCCGCGTGCTGCTCCACTCAAGCCGGACGCTTCCGGCGGGACATTTCCAAACAAGTGCCTTGGCGCGGACAATCACCGAGGCGGCTGCGACCGGGGCCGAAGGGTTGCCATACGACTTCGTCAGTGCCTTGGTGAGCGTGTCGACGATTTCATTAAATTTCTCTTCGTTGATCGGGCCAAGGTCGCCGAGTGAGTGGATAATCAAGGTGATTTCGTTGCCGGCCTTGTCGAAACGGACGACGGACTCGACGAGGGGGATGGACTGAAACGTCGGGGCAAGGTTCTTTGGGTAGCGTTTACCGTCGACCCGCGCCGAATCTTTTTTGTCCCCCGAAGTGAACTCGAACCGGCTATTCTTGGCGACGAAGTCTTCCGCGGACGCCTGGATGACCTTATCGTTGTCTAGGAAGCTATCAAACTCGCTGGGGCCAGTGAAGGTCGGGACCTCCACTGCGACGCGCACGGTTTTCTGGGCCAAGGCTAGGGTACTCGCAAAGAGTAGGGCGAAGAAGAAGCGCATAAAACTTATAGAACATTATACAGGGTTTATGCGTTGGAGCGTTAATCGATAATCCTGATAGGCCCTATCGGTGGGGCGTGGGGAGAGGCGGCCAGTGACCGTGCAAAGGTGCAAAGTTGATGGGATTAGGTAGGGGCAGCAACGCGTGCTGCCCTAGAGGATTACAGAGTACAGAGACTGCTGGTAGTGGAGCCATTACCTCAG
>CAITUF010000264.1 GCA_903895475.1 uncultured Opitutia bacterium
AGCCTCGTTCGAGTTTGTCGACTACGCCGAGCACAGCCGTGGCGTTAGCTTCGGGGACGCCAACGCTCGCGAGGTAGCGGAACCAAAGCGTGCGGTCGGAAATACGGATGCGGAAGTCCTGCTGCGTCAGGCCGAAACCCAAAAGACAATCGGCGCAGAGTGCGATGAGCTCCGCATCGGCGGCAGGACCAGCCTCACCCAGCAAGTCGGCATTCAGCTGATAGAAAGCACGAAGGCGGCCTTTCTGCGGCTTCTCGTAACGGTAGTTCTCACCGATGGCGAACCAGCGGATGGGCTTGGCCATACCGTTGGCACGGGCGCCGACCATGCGGGCCAGCGAAGGCGTCATCTCGGGACGGAGGCTAACCTGGCGACCGCCCTTATCCTCAAAGTTGAATAACTGCCGGACGATCTCTTCGCCGGACTTCTCGGTGAAAAGTTCCAAGGGCTCGAGCACCGGCGATTCCCACTCACGGAAACCGTAACGGCGGCAGGCTTGGCGCCACACGTCAAAGATGTGCCCCAAGACCGCACGGTCTTCAGGATAGAACTCCCGGAAGCCGGGCAGCGTTCGAATGTCGGACATTGAAAGTCGGGAAACTTACGACTGCGGCTGCTCGGGGGCGGCGTCCGTCTTCTCAACGTTGTACGACTTGAGCTTGGCCTTCAGTTCCTTGCCGGCCTTGAATTTGATGACCGCACGCTTCGGAATGACGACGTCGGTCTCTGGGCGGTTCGGATTGCGACCAATGCGGCTCTTGCGCACCTGAACCTGGAAGACGCCGAAGTTGCGCAACTCAACATCGCGACCGGACAAGAGCGCCTCGCTGATAGCATCCAAGGTCAACTGCACGCTGTCGCGGATGTGCTTTTGCGGGTAGCCCTTTTCGGTAAAGATCTTTAGGACGATTTCCCGCTTGGTGAGGTTGTCGGACATAGAGGTTCGTAAGTGTTGATAGACAAAGGCATGGGAAACGCCCCATGGCAACACCGCACCCACAAAAAAGGCTATTCGAGGTTCTGCACCTGCTCCCGAATCCGCTCGATCTCGGTTTTAGCCTCTAAAACGGCCTGAGTGGTGGGGATTTCGGCTGCCTTACTCCCAACGGTATTAACCTCCCGGAGAAGTTCTTGGACGAGGAAATCGAGTTTTCGGCCACTTTTCTCGACCTTCAACTCATTGGCAAACTGTAGGATATGGCTTTTGAGGCGGACGACCTCCTCGGTGATATCACAGCGGTCGGCGAAGAGCGCGAGCTCCTTGAGGACGCGCTCATCGGAAGGGTCGAGACTCAACCCGGCTTCCTGTAGACGTTTCAGGAGGGCCGCTCGATGCCGCTTCGGTGCCTCCCGCTCGCCGACTTCCATGTCCGCAACGAGAGTGGAAATTTTCTGCAAGCGGGCGCTGAGGTCGGCGACTAGACTACGGCCTTCGGCCTCACGCATCGCTACCAACTGATTCAAGGCGACGGCAAAGCCTTGGGCGACGGCGACTTCGCAAGTTTCTAGGGTCGGCAAAGGAGCACGCGCTGAGCGCTTACTTTCAGCGAGCTGCAGCAGCAAGCGGGCATCGGGTTCGAAAGGTACGCCCGCCCGTGCGGCCAGGCCACGTAGATCGGCCAAAGTGTTTAGCACCGCCTCGTCATCCCACGCGGTCGAAGTCGGCTTGGCGGCCACGTCGGCAAAAGTCACCCGCACCGTCACTTTACCGCGGACTAGGCGGGCCCGTATCCACGGTGCGGACAGCGTCTCCAGCGACGCCCATTCCTCCGGCGCGTAGCAGGAGACTTGTAGGTTCTTCTGATTGACCGTAGCGATTTCAACGGAGAGGCGACGGTCGGGGAGGTTGATTTCTCCGCGGCCGAAACCCGTCATCGAAGTCGCCGCCATGCTCAGAGCTTGATTTCGACGCCCATCGCACGGGCGGCACTCCACACGTCCTTATCGCCGCGGCCGGAGAGGTTGATGAGCACGATATTCGTGCGTGGTCCATCCGCCGCGACCTTGCAACCGTGGGCGATAGCATGACTGGACTCCAGCGCCGGAATGATACCCTCGGTACACGAAAGCAGTTTGAAGGCGTCGAGGCATTCCTGGTCATTCGCATAGGCGAACTCAATGCGACCCTTGTCGTGGTAATAGGCATGCTCGGGGCCGACGGCGGCGTAATCCAAGCCCGCGGAGACGGAATGCGTCCCTTCAATCTGCCCTTCGCTGTTCTGTAAAATATGGGTCATGCAACCCTGCAACACGCCCAAGCGTCCACCGGCGAAACGCGCGGCATGCTCACCGGTCTTGATGGCGCGGCCACCCGCTTCGACGCCAATCAGCTGGACGCCCGGTTCGTCGAGATACTCAAAGAACGAACCGATGGCATTCGAGCCGCCACCGACGCAGGCCACGACGGTGTCGGGCAAGCGGTCTTCAGCCCGAATCATCTGCTGCTTGGACTCGAGCGAAATGATCCGATGGAAATCGCGGACCATCATGGGATACGGATGTGAACCATAAGCCGTGCCCAAAATATAATGCGTATCGCGCACATTGGTCACCCAATCGCGCATGGCCTCATTGACGGCCTCTTTCAACGTTCGTTGACCCGCTTCAACGCCACGGACCTCTGCACCCATGAGACGCATCCGATAAACATTGAGTGCTTGGCGTTCCATGTCCGTCGCACCCATATAAATGACGCACTTTAGGCCAAAACGGGCGCAGACGGCCGCGGTGGCGGTGCCGTGCTGACCGGCGCCGGTTTCAGCGATGATGCGCTTCTTGCCCATGCGCACGGCGAGTAAGGCTTGGCCGATGACATTATTGATCTTGTGGGCCCCGGTGTGGAGCATGTCCTCGCGCTTGAGGTAAATTTTAGAGCCACCGCAATGTTTGGTGAGCGCCTCGGCGTAATAGAGGCCAGTGGGTCGGCCGGCATATTCCACCAACATATCCGCGTAGGCTTTCTGAAAAGCCGGATCACGCCGGGCTTCGGCGTAGGCCTTGGTCAAGTCGAGCAAAGGCGTCATTAATGTCTCAGGGACATACATGCCGCCGAACTGGCCGAAACGGCCATGGACGTCGGGAACCTGAAAGCGAGGCTCGGTGGTCTGGATAAGGCTGGAGGCCGACATAAAGTGTCCTCCGATAAAGCGAGAAGCTCTCGGAAGGGCAAGCGACAAGGTCACATCGCTGGACTTGCCCTACTCGACTATCCCGACCATTAGGAAAGTATGCGTGGCCTTTGCCTCCTCTTGCTGACTCTCTGGGCGCCACTGTCGATGGCGGACTCGACATTCGCCCACACCCAAGAAATCAGCATGGAAGAGGCTCGTGCTCAGTTTACGACCACCCGAGTCATCGTGACCGGAGTCGTCGAAGGCGTCACGGAATTCCTGCCCGTTTCCTCGACGGGCCACATGATCATCAGTGACCGCCTGCTGGGCGTGGATAATAACGAACACAAAATCGTGCGGGGCGTGGTCGATCGCAAAGGTCGCCCCGTCACCCTAGGGCGCGTTGCCGATGACTATATCGTGATTATCCAGATTGGTGCCATCCTCGCCGTGCTCGTCGTCTTCTTCGCTCGACTGCGTCAACTCGTCGTCGGGCTAGTCCGACTCGAACGCCCTGCCCTGGCGCTCACGCAGTCTATCGCGATTGCCTTCCTACCTGCCGCCGTGCTCGGCTTCCTCCTCAAGGATTACATTCCCTTTAGCATCGAGATTGTCGCGCTGGCACTCATCGGGGGCGGGGTCGTGATTCTGTTCGCCGAACGCCACCTACCGAAGCACGAAGCGCAACCGGACGAAGTCCTGCGACTCAGCTGGAAACAGTCGCTAACGATTGGCCTCTGCCAATGCGTCGCCCTCATCCCAGGAACGAGCCGTTCGCTGGCGACAATCCTTGGTGGCCGCTGGGCTGGCCTCTCCGCCGCGGCGGCGACGGAGTTTTCGTTCCTGGTCGGGTTGGCCATCCTTTCCGCTGCTTCGCTCTATAAGCTCTACGCCCTCGGTCCCGCCGTCACGCAGGTCTACCCCTTAGGCAGTGCCGGCCTCGGCCTGATCATTGCGGCCGTGGCCGCCTTCCTCTCGGTCAAATGGATGGTGGGCTTCATCATGCGTCGCGGCATGGGCCCGTTCGCTTGGTATCGCATCGCCCTCGGTACCGCCATCTTGGCTTGGGCTATGGCGACTTAAGGGACGAAGACTGCACAAATGCCCCCGCCTCAAGGCCTTGCGGGTGTGGCCAGCGGACAGCCTGACCAAAGTTATTCCCAGCAGGGGTCCACCGCTTAACCCTTTGGGCAAAAGGGGTTTGACTCCCTTATTCATAGGTTATTCATAAAGGAAACCAACCCATCTGATGTTCAAGCGCTTCCCCGGGCTATTCACGCAAGCCATCGGCATCGACCTCGGTACCGCCAACACGCTCGTCTTCCTTAAGGACCGCGGCGTCGTTCTCCGCGAACCTTCCGTCGTGGCCATTCGTACGAGCACCCGCAAGCCCATCGCCGTCGGCAACGAAGCCAAGATGATGCTGGGACGGACGCCGGGCGATATTCAAGCCCTCCGCCCGATGAAGGACGGTGTTATCGCCGACTTCGAAATCAGCGAGCACATGCTCCGCTACTTTATCGGCAAGGTCGCCCGTAAGTCTTTCTTAACTAACCTCACCGTCGTCGTCGCCGTGCCTTACGGCATCACCGCCGTTGAACGCCGGGCCGTCATGGACTCCGCCTACCGCGCGGGGGCCGATGATGTCATCACCATTCCAGAACCCGTAGCTTCCGCTATCGGCGTCGGCCTCCCAGTCGAAGAACCGACGGGCTCCATGATCGTCGACATTGGTGGCGGTACGACCGAAGTCGCCGTCATCTCCCTCGGTGGCATTGTCCACGCCCGCTCCATTCGCGTGGGCGGCGACGAGTTCGACCTTTCCATCACCAAGTATATCCGTTCGTCGTATAATCTGATTATCGGCGAACGCACCGCGGAAGAGATTAAGATCAAGATTGGTTCCGCCTACGCCCTCGAGCAGGAATTAACCTATGAAGTGCGTGGTCGCGACGCGGTGACGGGCTTGCCCCGCTCCCTCCACCTGACCTCGCAGGAAGTCCGCGAAGCCATGGCCGACAATGTGAACCAGATCATCGAGGCCGTGAAGAGCTCGCTCGAGCGTATCCCGCCCGAACTCTCGGCCGACCTCGTCGATCGCGGCATCGTCATCGCGGGTGGCGGCGCCCTCATCCGCCGCATTGACCGCGCCCTCTCTGAAGCCACCGGCCTCCCGGTGATTGTCGCCGAAGACCCTTTGTGTGCCGTTGTCAATGGCACCGGCAAAATCCTCGCCAACGCCTCCCGCTGGAGCGGCCGAGAGTAACTCCTGCGGGCTAACCCGCCATGGATAATAATCGCCAAGGAGCCAAAGCGTCCTACGTCGCCCTCGTTTTTTTCACGGGGCTATGGATGATTTTGCCGAGCGCTGTTCGGCGCTTCAACCGCGAAGCCTTCGCCGAATTCCAGGCCCCGGCCTTACACTTGGTTGGTAAAGGGCGTGACCTCGCTCGTTACTGGGAACTCCAAAGCCGCTCCCCGGAAGAACTCGTTGCCGCGGCCCGGGACCTCGCCCGCATCAACGCAGCGCTGGAGCTAAAGATTCATTCCTTAGACGACGCCCGCAAAGAGAATACCCGTCTCCGGGAGATGCTGCGCTACCCGCAATCAACGGAATTCGTCACGGTCGTCGCACGGGTTTCCGTTCGCGAAACTTCTTCCTGGTGGCAACGCATCATCATCCGCAAAGGCCGCAGCGATGGCGTCCGCCCCGGCTGCCCCGTGGTCTTCGGCGACCGCGTCATCGGGCGAGTGAGCGTCGTCCACTTGACCACGAGCGAGGTGGACCTCGTCACCAGCCCGGGCTTCCGCTGCACCGCTTTCCTGGAAGGCGATGATCAATACCACGTCGTCCACGTCAGCGGTCGCGCCGGCCTAGCGCTCTCCGCCCCGCGCGCCATGGTCTCCATCATCCCGCTCGGCTACAATCCACCAGCCGGCCAAATCGCGAAGGTCATGACCACGGGTCTGGGCGGGGTCTTTCCCTCCGGCCTCACGTTGGGTACACTGGAAGCAGGCGTCCAGACGACTTCCGAAAAACATATGCAGACGGGCGCCCTCACCCCCGCCAAAGAACTTAGCTTCATTCAAGAAGTGTCGGTATTGATTCCGAAATACCCCACCGCGGGTGAAATTCTCCTCACCCCGGCCGATACCGGCAAAGCGGAAGAATTCCGATGAACCTAAGCTGGGCCTGGCTTTTCCTCCTGCTAGCGACCTTCCCTTGGTTGCTTGGTGTCGACTTGCTCTCAGACTCAATCGCCGCCTCGGGCGTCTGCCTCTTCATCTCCGGCGCAGCCATCATTGCTCCTTGCCGACGTCTCCGTCGCTGGCAAGCGGTACTCTTTTCAGCGTGCGTCGGCTTCCTCTTTGAATCCATGCGGCCGATCCCCGATGGATCACTGGCGCTCCTCTTGGTCTTAGCGGCCATCTACCTGACTTCCCACCGCGACGAGATTCGTGACATGCCCAAAATGTTTTGGGCGGCCGTCCTCGTGAATGGCTTAGCCTGCACGGTTTGGTTCATCGCCGCCGGCCTGGCCCACCTGAAAGAGGTTCCGCTGTTCTCGCTGCACTTCCTCGGTCAATGGTTATTGCATCTGCTACTCGCAACCATCCTCGCGGTATTGCTACTGGTGCCGCTGGCCTTGGTGCAGAACTTCGCCATGGATAAGATCGGCGTCCCCAAGCCCGACGAAGCCGCATGAAGGACATCGACGGCCAGAACCCCTCCGCCCCTTCGGACCCCATTTCCGCCTGGCGACTGCGCGCGGTTTTCTTCTTTTTCTGCGCCGGCTTCGTCTACGTTGCCGTGGGGCTTAGCTATCGCCAGCTAGTCCAAAACGAGAGCCTCACCAAGAACTCGGATAACCAAGGCCAGCGGGTCGTCATCCTGCCGCCGTCGCGCGGTAAGATTTATGATCGTAACGGGTACGTCCTCGTCGACAACCGTGTCCGCTGGAGTGTGAAAGCCGACTTACTCGCGCTGCAACCTGAGTTCCGCAAGGAATACCTCGCCCTCCTCAAGAAGGAAAAGGAGCGCTTCCCCGAACGCCGGCCCGACTACGACCAACTTCAGCAGACCGCGCGCCTCAATGTGCTTAACGCTTGGCTGACTAAAATCTGGTTTGTCATCGACTCGACGAATCAGAAAGCGGCGAAAGGCACTGCTAAGGTTAAGTCGACCCCCGACCTGCATCCGGAAGAACGCATGGTGCACCCAGACACCCTCCGCAAGCACCTGAACGAACGCCGCGCCCTGCTGTTCCCGCTGATTCTCGACCTCGCTTTTCCGAACTCGGGCCACGCCGTCACCTCAGAGGAAGGTAATCGGTCCGTTGCGCGCTTCATCGAGCAATTCCCGGTTCAGGGTCCCATTACCCTCGAAGCCGACATGGTGCGCTCCTACCCCAATGGCAAGTTAGCCTCCCACGTCTTAGGTTACGTGCGCGACACCGATATCCTGAAAGGTCAACTCGACGACGAACTCGTCGAAAAATTCGCTAACCTGCAGAAACTGGGCTACACTGGCAAGAAAGGTGCCGACGGAATCGAGGCGACCTACAACGAAGTGCTTTCCGGGCACAGCGGCTGGGAACATTGGACCAAGACCTCGTCGGGCTATAACAAAGAAAGGCTCGAGGCCAAACCCCCGAAACAAGGCGCCGACGTGGCCCTCTCGCTGGATACCAAGATTCAGAAATCCGCCGAAGAGGCCTTGGCCAAAATTGTGGACTCCCAAGGCAAGCCCCTCCCCGCCGCCGCGGTCATGCTCGACGTCAATACGGGCGAGATCTTGGCCTTGGCTAGCCAGCCCTCTTTTGACCCTAACGAAATGGCGGACCGCGTCACGCAGGCCTACTTTGACCAAGTGAACTCAGAAGGCGGCTGGCTGAACCGATCCACCCAAGGGCTTTACGCCCCTGGTTCGACCTTCAAGTTAATCACCGCGACGGCGGGCATGCGCGCCGGTAAAATCGACTGGGACGATATCTTGGACTGTGGTCCGAGCTATATGGTCGGAGGACGTGCCTTCCCCGAACATGACCCAGTTGGCTACGGTCAAGTCGATCTCGAGAAGATGCTCGCCGTCTCTTGTAACGTCTGGAACTACCAGGTCGGCCTTAAGACCGGACCTGAAAACCTCGCCAAGGAAGCCCGTCGCTTTGGGCTCGATGCTCCCCTGCTGCAAAAGCCATCAGAGCATAACAACCACTCCACCACCGAGCTCCCGAATCCGGCTACCCGCATGGTCGTCCCCGACCGCGCCTACAAGCAGCGGATTGCGGGCGAACCTTGGACAGATGGCGACACGGCGAACACTTCTATCGGGCAAGGCTACCTGCTCACGACCCCGCTCCACATGGCTTGCTTAATTGCGTCGATTGCCCGGGGTGAGACCCGGACGACTCCGAGTATCATCCATGATCCGGGCCGCGATGGGCGCCATGCGGGCGCCGAACCGATTGGCCTGAACACCCAGCAACTCAACGCTCTCCGCGAAGGCATGCTGCGCTGCGTCGAGGAAGGGACCGCCAAGAGCGTGCGGATTCCGGGCCTACCTTACGCAGCTAAGACCGGCACCTCCGAATATTTTAAGAAAGGCGAAAAGGCTCACCTAGCATGGATTATCGGTTATGCACCCGCGGACAATCCCGTGGTGGCCTTCTGCGTGCTGGTGGAAGGCCAACTCGACACCAGCACCTGGGGCGGCAAGACAGCCGGCCCCGTCGCTCGCGACATGATCCTCGCTTGGCGGACCGCGGCCGACAAGAAAGATAAATAGGCCCTAGCGAATGAAGACCTGCGTTCCGACCGACACGCGGTCAAAGAGCGCAATGACATCGGCATCCGCCAGTAGCACGCAGCCATGGCTATTGGGCGTGCCCAACTGAGCGTGCTGATTTGTGCCATGGATGTAGACGTAGCGTTGCTTAGTGTCGACGGCCTGCCCTGCGGCATTGGTGCCGGCGTTATGTCCGGCCTCGAGTCCAGCCAGCCAAAGAATCCGCGAGGTAATGAGGTTATCCTCGGCCGACGGCCAGTCGGACCAGACTTTCCCCGTCGGTTGGCGGGCCTTAAAAACCATACCCGCGGGAGCGCCGGCCCCGATCTTCTCGGAAACCTGATGCAGCCCGGTAGGGGTCTGCTGGGAATCTTGGACACAGCCGCGGCCTGCCCGCGCCGTGCTGATGGTATAGGAATCGCACCCCGCACCATGAAAATGCCAGAGTTTTTGCTGGTCAACCGACACCAGAAGGCAATGTTCCGACATGGATACACCCAACGCCTGAAGGCGTTCGGCGAACTCTTTTTTCAAAACCAAGGATAACTCAGAACATGGCATATCGAATTGGCATCGTGGGCGTGACCGGCGCGGTCGGTCAAGAACTGCTGGCGTTGATGGCCAAGCGAAAGTTCCCGGTAACCGAGCTCCGCCCCCTCGCTTCGGCCCGTTCGGCTGGGTCTAAGGTCAGCTATGGTGGCCAGGATTGGACCGTCCAGGAGGCCAAGCCAGAGGCCTTCGAAGGCCTAGATTTCGTTATCTTCAGCGCCGGCGGCTCAGTTTCCCTCACCCTGGCCCCGGAAGCGGTCAAGCGCGGGGTCATCGTCATCGATAATAGCTCGGCCTTCCGCATGGACCCGACGGTTCCCCTCGTGGTCCCGGAGATCAACGCCCATGCCCTGGATAACCACCAAGGCATCATCGCGAACCCGAACTGCTCCACGGCCATCGCTTTGATGGGCCTCTTCCCCCTGCACCAAGCCTTCGGCCTGAAGCGCTTCTTCGCTTCGACCTACCAAGCCGTCTCCGGTACCGGTGCCGAGGCCATGCGCGAACTCGATACGCAAGTCCGGGCGTGGGTTAAGGGCGAAGCCTCGCCGCCGAAAGTTTACCCGCACACTATCGCCTTCAACCTCATCCCCCAGGTCGACTCCTTCCAAGAGGATGGCTACACCAAGGAAGAAATGAAGATGCTGCACGAGGGTCGTAAGATCATGGGCCTGCCCGACCTTAAGGTCACGACGACCTGCGTCCGCGTCCCTGTCTTCCGCGCGCACTCGATTGCGATCAGCGCCGAGTTCGAACGTCCAGTCGACCTGGCGGTCGCCCGCGCGGCGATTGCTGCCTTTCCCGGCTCCGAAGTCTGCGACGAACCGGCGAAGAAGGTTTACCCTATGCCGCTGGATTATGCCGGTAAGGAAAAGTGCGGCGTAGGTCGCCTGCGTAAGGACACGCTCTTCGACAATGGCCTATCCCTCTGGGTCAGCGGCGACCAGCTCTGGAAAGGCGCGGCGCTCAACGCCATTCAGATCGCCGAAGCCCTCCACGCCCGCGGCCGGCTGGCCCGCCGCTAAGCCATGGCTCGGTCCAATGATCGAGCGCCCCGCCACGCGGACCTCAATAAGCCCATCCGGCAACTGGATGAGACGGATATCCCTGCCCTGCTCGCGCTGCATAAGGACCCGCTCATCCTCGTCCTCGATGGCGTCCAAGACCCGCATAACCTCGGGGCTTGCCTCCGGACCGCCGATTGCGCGGGCTGTGCCTTCGTCGTCACGACCCGCAAGAACTCTTCACCCGTCAACGATACGGTCCGCAAGGTCGCCGTCGGTGCGGCTGAGCACATGCCCATCGTCCAGGCCCACAATCTCCGTAATGCCTTGGTAAAACTCAAGGACGGCGGCGTCTGGATCGCCGGCACCAGCGACCACAAGACGAGCCAATCCCTCTACACGGCCAAACTGACCGGCCCGCTCGCGCTTGTCATGGGCGCCGAGGGCGACGGCATCCGTCACCTGACAGCCGAAACCTGTGATTTCTTAGTGCGCATCCCAATGCTGGGAGGCGTCCCTTGCCTGAACGTGTCCGTCTCCGCGGGTGTCTGCCTCTTTGAGGCCGTCCGCCAGCGCGGTCACCGCTAAGGGCTATTTATCCTTTACCCACGGCAAGCAAAGCCCTTTGCTGGCACTCGTTCAAGGGCCGGATAGCTCAATGGTAGAGCAGTTGACTTTTAATCAATTGGTTCCGGGTTCGAGTCCCGGTCCGGCCACTTTGAACACCTCTTTACAGTCAGGCCCCTTGGCCTGTTTTCGTGCTTGAAAAAATCCCGCTAGTCCGCACTCCTTCACGTTCCGCTGTCTGGCCGGATAGCTCAATGGTAGAGCAGTTGACTCTTAATCAATTGGTTCGGGGTTCAAGTCCCCGTCCGGCCACCAGCGGTTTTTAATTTCCGGGTTCCCACCTTCTTCCGAAGGTAGCGGATGGCCATGTAAGCCGAATGACAGGCGCGGCAGTAGCTATGGTAAGCCTTCGACGCCTTTATCCAATGGAAGTGCCCCAAGGGGAAAGCTTGCTCGCATTGGGAGCAGGTCCGCTGACGCACGAGGCTAGACTTCCGCCGTTCCCGTTCTTTCGTCAGGAAAATCTGGCTGAGGCAATCCGTACAGAAGGGATGGCCTTCACCATCTTCCCCCACAGGGTAGAAACTGAGGGTCGGTTTAGTTTGGCGGCAACGGCCGCAACTCTTGGAGACAGTATTTTTCATGACTCCATAAATATGAAAAGCCCAGACCCCGGTCGGCAACGGTGCGACCGTAGGGTTGATGGCCTATCAATAATATCAGTTTCACTCTACCGTCACCGATTTTGCCAGGTTACGCGGCTGGTCAATCGAACAGCCGCGCAAGCGGGCCACATGATACGCTAAGAGCTGCAAAGCCACGGCCGCAGGAATCGTGGCGACCAAGGGATCACAATCCGGAATGACCAGGCGGTCATCGGCAATGGTGTCCGCGGACTGACCCGCCGTCACGACCGCGATGATCCGCGCCCCGCGGGCTTTGCATTCCTCCGCGTTACTCCAGACTTTATCCAATTGCGGCGAGCGATTTGCCAGCACGACGACGGGTGTGCCCGGGGTGAGCAAAGCAATGGGGCCATGTTTCATCTCGGCTGCATGATAACCTTCAGCGTGAACGTAGGAGATCTCCTTGAGTTTCAAGGCGCCCTCCAAGGCGACCGGGTGCATCGGACCACGACCTAAAAAGAATGCGTGCTCGGCGGCGGCCATGCGGGCGGCCACCGCCGCGATAGCCTCGTTCTGGGCCAGGACCTTCTCAATGAGCTCCGGCAACCGCGCCAGTTCCGCGACCAGCGCCCGGCCCCGCTCCAAGGAAAGGCGGCGCCCACGGCCTAACCGTAGGGCCATCAGCAAAAGGACCGCCACCTGACCAGTGAAAGCCTTTGTCGAGGCCACCGAGATTTCGGGGCCAGCATGAATGAAGACGCCTTGCCCCGTTTCACGGGCGATGGTCGACCCCACGACGTTGACGAGCCCGAGGACCAGGGCCCCTTTGGCCTTAGCCTCCCGCACGGCGGCTAAGGTATCCGCGGTTTCGCCAGATTGCGAAATGGCTAAGACGAGGTCGTGGCTACCGACCAAGGGATTCCGATAGCGGAATTCGGCAGCCGGTTGCACCTCGGCATTGAGGTCAGCCAAATCTTCAAAGGCAAATTCACCGACTTGGCCCGCATGCAAGGAGGTCCCACACCCGACAAGGACGATGCGCTGAATCTCGGCTAAGTCACGCGAGGAGGTCCCCATGCCGGCCAACACCGCGGTACCGTGCTCGGCATCGAGTCGACCACGTAAGGCATTACGGACGGATTCCGGCTGCTCGTAGATTTCCTTGAGCATGAAGTGCTCGTAGCCGCCTTTTTCCACCGCGCCAGCGGCCAACCCTAATTCCGCGACTTCGCGTTCGCGGATGACATCGTGGCGATCGCGGATATCGACGCTATCAGCGGTGAGGACTGCGATATCACCGTCGTCCAAATAGATGACGCGGCGCGTATACGCCACCAAGGCCGCCGCATCCGAGGCCACGAGGGTCTCACCCTCGCCTAAGCCCAAGACCAAGGGGCTACCCTTACGCGCCACCACCAGCACGCCCGGTTGGTCGACCGCTAATACGGCGATACCATAGGCGCCTTCGACTTGGGCCAAGGCCTGCCCCACCGCCTTGCGCAGGTCGCCTTGATAATGCTCCCCAATCAAACGGGCTAAGGCTTCGGTGTCGGTTTCAGAGAGAAAGACATGACCCTTGGCCTCCAAGCGAGCGCGGATGGCCCGATAGTTCTCAATGATGCCGTTATGCACTAAACAAAGTCGTCCTTCCGCGGCCGCATGCGGATGGGCATTCGCCTCCGTCGGGGCGCCATGCGTCGCCCAGCGGGTGTGCGCGATTCCCGTCATCGCCGCCATTTGGGCAGCTACGGGCAACTGTGCGTTCACTTTCTCCGTCAAGCGGGCAACCTTACCCACGGCACGAACAGTAGTCAGCTGACCGCTCGGCGCCTGTAACGCGACCCCAGCGGAGTCGTACCCGCGGTACTCCAAGCGGCGTAAGCCCCCAAGGAGAATGGGGAGCGCGGGCTGTCGACCGACATATCCGATGATGCCACACATCTTAAACAAGGTCGCGGTCGACGACGTCCGCTGGTCGCGTGGTTAGGCCCGGCCAAATCTTTCGACCTGGGTAAATCGAAGTATGGATACCCGTGTGTACGCCGTCGCCGATGATGGCGCCAAACTTACGTCGGCCGGTATCAATGAGTTCGCCCGCGACCATCGAACGATGCGGCCGGCCATCGTGACGTAGGTTCGAAATAATCGTGCCCGCTCCGAAATTAACCTTCTCTCCCAAAACGGAATCCCCGACGTAGGAGAGGTGCCCAACGTTCGTCTTATCAAGGAGGATCGAGTGCTTGAGCTCCACGGCTTGCCCGACGTGACAACCATTCCCAACCGAAGTGGCACCGCGGATATAGCAGTTGGGCCCGACCTTACAGCCCGCACCGATGACGACGTCGCCTTCGATGACGACGCCCGGCAGAATCCGCGTGCCGGCCCCGACCGAGAGGCGTCCGTCCACATAAAGCGAGGCGTGGCAGTCACCCTGATTCTGCCAATCGGTCCGCAGTTTCAGGGCGCGTTCGTTGGCGACCAAGAGATCCCAAGCAAAGCGAAGCAGGAAACTGCCCTGCGCACGGCAGACAGGGCCGGTGGCGCCCGGACGTAGCATCAGTTCGGCTCCTTGGGCATCCACCAGGGCCGCCGCGGTCGGCTCCGCCATAAAGGCCGCCACATCCGCCAGCTCCAGCCACGCATGAGGATAGACTTCGATGATTTCACCTTTGGGCCAAGCGCCAGCTAAGGCGCAGCGCTGGTGTTCTGACAGCGGAACGTTGCCAATCGGAAAAGCGTCCAAGGCACGGTTGGCGGTCAAAGGAAGACACCCCGGCGTCGGCGTGGACGGTAGATAACGGAAAGGTCGCATCGTCGTTTAGGCTAAATCGAGTTCCACGGCCGCGCGAAAGCGTTGGGCCCAAGCCGCGACGGTCGCTGCTTCGCGATGCTCGACGAGAATCCGGATTTTATTTTCGGTCCCCGAATAACGGATGAGGTGGCGGCCATGAACGCCAAAGATGGCATCGGCTTCCTGCACGGCAGCCTGCAGCCGCGGCATCGAGGCCAGCGGCGGCTTCGATTTAATCCGGAGATTCTCCAAGGACTGCGGATACTCGTGCATGGCTTTGGCCAAGTCGGACAACCGTGCGCCCTGCTGCTTCATAATCCTCAGCACCTGCAAGGCGCTAAGGATGCCGTCACCCGTGGTGGCGTGGTCGGCAAAGATGAGATGGCCAGAATTCTCGCCGCCAAAGGAATAGCTACCGCTCCTTAAGGCCTCGATGACATGGCGGTCGCCGACCGGGGTGGTTAGGACCTGGACGCCGGCCTGGCGCATGGCCTCGTGCAAGCCGAGATTACTCATCACGGTGCAGGCCATGGTGGACCCGCGGAGCGTGCCTTCCGTCTGCATGGCCAAGGCACAGAGGGTCAGCACCCGATCGCCTGAGACCGTTGCTCCGGTCTCGTCCGTGAAAATGACCCGGTCGGCATCGCCATCAAAGGAGATACCGAGGTCCGCCCCTTGCTCACGGACTGCCTGGGCGGCGTGTTCGGGGTACAACGCACCCACGCCGGCATTGATATTCAAGCCATCGGGATCGACGCCGAGCTTAGTCACCTTCGCCCCAAGTTCCTTGAAGATAAGCGGAGCGAGGAGATACGCCGCCCCATGTCCGCAATCGACGACCAGTTTCAAGCCACTGAGATCCGTCGGCCCCAAACTCTGCTTGGCGTATTCGATATAGCGCCCGCGAGCATCATCGATGCGGTAGGCCTTACCAATTTTATCCGGACTAATCGCCAGGGGCTTACCCTCGGACAATATCTCACGCTCGACCGCCGCTTCGAGTTCATCGGACAACTTATAACCATCTGGCCCGAAGATTTTCAGGCCGTTATCTTCATAAGGATTATGCGAAGCCGTCAGCATGATGCCCGCGCCACAACCCATCGACTTTGTGAGGTGCGCCACGGCGGGGGTCGGAATCGGTCCAACGAGAAATACGTCCATCCCGCTCGCCACCAGGCCACTCGTCAGGGCCGTCTCCAACATGTAGCCTGAGATGCGAGTATCCTTGCCGATGATCACACGGTTGTGGTTGGCGCCGGATGACTTGAGTACCCGCGAAATGGCTTGGCCCGTTTTAAGGGCGATCTCCGCGGTAATAGGGTATTCGTTTGCTTTCCCTCGTATACCATCGGTCCCGAAGAGTTTGGTAGCCATGGTGAAATTCCATACTTTTTGCCTTCTAACGCAAGTTAAATGATTGATAACATCCCTTTATGACATTAATGATTGAACCAATCGTAAATAATTCCATCGAAATGGAACTACGTCTCATTCCTCCTATCTACCTTAAACATAGGAGCGTTTAACGCCCCTTTGCTCATATCCCCATGCCCCCTCGCTTCACTTTAATCGTCCTCCTTTTCAGCGCACTCAATGGTTTAGCTGCGACCTTCACGATTCCCGGCCCGATCCAATCCAAGGCCAATCAGGTGGTCGAAGTTACTGATGCGTCCCTGGATCGGTCACTCAGCTATGTCATCGCGACGCAGAACTCTGCCGGCGTGAACCTGCTACCCGCGCAGTGGGATAGCAAAAAAGAAAAGCTCACCTTCATCCTACCCTACCAAGATATCGGCAAAACCTTCACGGGCTTTGCCACCCTCGGCAAACCGAAGACGCCGCTCGAGGTGCAGGCGCTGCGTGGCAAAGAAACCATTGAGGTATCGGAAGTCGGCGAAACGACCCGCACCATCTTCAAATACCAAGATACCGAAACCCTGCCCGTCGGCGTGAAGGAGCTCTACCGACGGGGCGGCTTCATCCATCCCATCTTCACGCCTGAGCAAACACTGGTCTCAGATAGCTTTCCTACAGACCACTTGCACCACCACGGTATCTGGACGGCCTGGTCCCACACGTCCTTCCAAGGCCGCAAGCCCGACTTCTGGAACGTCCACGAAAACAAAGGCCGCGTATCGGCTCTCGGAGTTGACCGTGTTTGGTCTGGTCCCGTCGAAGGGGGCTTTACCTCCAAGCTCCGTAGCCTCGATACTGGCGTCCAACCCGCCGTGCCCGTGCTCGACGAAACTTGGACGGTGCGCTGCTACGCGGGCGGAGCTAACGCCCGGGCCAATGTGTTCGATGTGGAGACGACCCAAAAGAATATCGCCACTGACCCCTTGGAACTGACGAAGCATATCTACGGCGGCCTCGGCTTCCGTGGCCGTGCAGACTGGGACGCCAAGGCAACGCTACGCTTCCTGACGTCCGAAGGCGCCACGGACCGTAAAAAAGGCGATGGTCAACGTGCCCGTTGGTTCTATTTCGGTGGTCCCGCGGACGGTAAGACAGTGGGGGTCGCGATTCTTTGCCACCCCGAAAACCTGAATGCGCCGCAGACGACGCGCTTCAACCCGACGATGCCGTTCGTGGCCTACACTCCCGCCCACGTCGGGAATACCACCATCGCACCGGGCTCCCTTTTTACTCAAAAGTTCCGCTTCGTCGTCTTCACCGGCGAGCCCGACACGCTCTTACTGGAATCCTATTGGCAAGGTTTTGCAACCCCGGCGACCGTCACCGTTAAATAGGGTGATTCACTGATTGAGTTCACTTAGACACCCGACACACCTTTACCCATGCGTCCTACCCCACTCGCCCTCGCGCTGCTTGGCTTAACGCTTGGCATGCATGCGGCCGACGAAACGTTGGTCGACTTTAACCGCGAGGTTCGCCCCATCCTGTCCGACCGTTGCTACGGCTGTCATGGACCCGACGGCGACAAGGGCCGTAAAGCGGGCCTTCGCTTGGATGAATTTGCGGGTGCCACCAAGAAACTCAAGAGTGGCGAAACCGCCATCGTCCCCGGCGACCTGGCCAAGAGTGCACTGATTGGTCGTATCCGCTCCACCGATGAAGATGAGATCATGCCGCCGCCCGAGCTGCACCGGCCGCTGACGGCGCCAGAAAAAGATATTCTGACCCGCTGGATCAAACAAGGGGCGAAGTATGATCGGCACTGGGGCTTCGTCACACCGCAGGCCTACCCACTGCCCAAAGTGGTCGATGCGGCTTGGCCCAAGGATCCGCTCGATCATTTCGTGGCCGCGAAGGCCGCCTCTGTCGGTTTGAAGCCTTCGGCCCCTGCCGACCGTGTGACGCTCCTTCGCCGGGTCTCCTTGGCCCTGACCGGCCTCCCGCCAACGACCGCCGAGGTCGATGCCTTCCTCGCCGACAAATCGCCCAACGCCTACGAGAAGCGCGTCGATGCCCTCCTCGCTTCCCCACGCTTCGGTGAACACCTCGCCGTCAGCTGGCTCGACCTCTCTCGTTACGCCGACACGTGGGGCTACACCGGGGACAACGGGATGTTCGCTTGGCCCTGGCGAGACTGGGTCCTGCAAGCGCTCAATGACAATAAGCCTTACGATCAATTCCTAACCGAGCAGCTGGCGGGCGACCTCCTTCCCAATCCGACTCAGGACCAACGCGTCGCTACGGCCTTCAATCGCCTGCACCGGATGACCTTCGAAGGTGGCTCCATCGCCGAGGAATTCCGCCAAGACGGCATTAACGACCGCGTCAGTACAGCGAGCTACAGCTTCATGGGCTTGACGATGGAGTGCGCGCGCTGCCACGACCACAAGTACGACCCCATCTCCCAAAAAGACTTTTTCTCGATGGCCGCCCTGTTCGGCGACCAGAATGAGAATGGCTTACTCTCCTACCACGGCGAAGTACCGCCACCGTTTGTGCGCTTATTCAAGTCCGACGCCGACCGCACGAAGGAACAGCAATTAAAGGCTGCCATCGTCGCCGCCGAAAAAGCCCTCGCGGCCCTCCCGACTCCGTCCGTCACCCAACTCGGAACGACCGCTCCAGCCGCCCCCAGCGTGCACCTGCCGCTGGATGTGTTCACGAAAACAGGCGCCGACAATGCCATCGCCAACGGTAAGCCCGCGAAGTTTGAACGCCGCAGCGACCCCGACGACCTGCAACTGACCCCCGGCGTGAAAGGCCAAGGGGTTAAGTTTGATGGCGATGCGGGTTTCATCCTCCCAGACTTCCGCCAACTGGGCCGGTTCGAACCTTTCACTTTCTCCGCGTTCATCCGCTTCGGTGAAAAGAACGCCCGCGCCACCGTCCTGCATTCCACTGGCTTCTACACCGGCGACGGCGATGCAACTGGCGTGGAACTGCTGGTCACCGAGGGGAAACTCCGCTGGAGTATGATTCACCTCTGGCCCAATAGCGCGGTCTCTATCATCACGACCAAAGAGCTCCCGCTCAACGCATGGCACCGCCTCACGGCGACCTATGACGGCTCTTCTCAGGCCTCCGGCCTCCACCTCTACTTAGATGGTCGCGAGATCGCCACGACGGTGGTGCGGGATACGCTTCACGCCAAGTCGCGCAACAACGCCCTCGAAATCGGCTCACGCACGCGTGATGCCGGCTTCCGTAACGGCTCCCTCGATGAGGTGCAGCTCTGGAACCAAGCGCTGACCGCCGTTGAGGTGGCGAGCCTCCACGGGATCGACCCGTCGACGCTACCCAAAGCCCTGCAACAGACACACGCGCGCGAACGCACGGACACGGCTTACCAAGAAGCCTGGAAGAAACTTCAGCAGGCGCGCCGCGATCTCGCCGCTCATCAGGAATCCGCGCCCGCGTTCTTTGCGATGGAGCATTCGCCTTTGGCGCCTAAGGCCTACGTGCTCACCCGCGGTGAATACGACAAGCCCGACCTCACCAAGCCGTGCGAGCCAGGCGTACCCACCCAAGTCTTCCCTTGGGACGAAAAACAGCCGCGCAATCGACTCGGACTCGCCCGCTGGCTGACTGCCCCGAAAAATCCACGGACCGCCCGCGTGGCCGTCAATCGACTGTGGGCGCATGTCTTTGGCAACGGCCTCTTCGCTTCGAGCGAGAACCTCGGCCTGCAAGGCGACCAAGCGACGCACCCGGAATTACTCGATACCCTCGCCGTCGACTACATCCGTGGCGGCTGGAACACGAAGGCCATGCTCCGGCGACTGGTGCTGAGCGCAACGTTCCAACAGTCGTCGACGCCCACGGCCGCGGCCCGTGAAAAAGACCCCGCCAACCTCTGGCTCGCTCGCGGCCCGGTCCTCCGCCTGACCGCCGAGATGGTCCGCGACCAAGCCCTCTTGGCCTCCGGCAAACTCGTGGAAAAAGTCGGCGGCGCGAGCGTGCAGGAAAACGCCTATCGCCGTAGCGTCTACACCTTCCGTAAACGCACCTCACCGCCGGACAACATGCTGATCTTCGATGCCGGCTCCCGCGAGGTCTGCCAACCCAAGCGGCTAAACACCAATACGCCGCTGCAAGCGCTGGTGCTGCTGAATAATCCCGGCTTCGTGGAGTCGGCCCAGCAAATCGCCTTACGCATTAGTAAAGAAGCGACGGATCCAAAGGAGCAGATTACCTTGGCCTTCCGCCATGTCTGCACCCGCTCCCCTCGCCCGACTGAGCTCAACGCATTAGTGGAACTCTACACCCAACAGAAAGTTCAGCTGGCGCAACTCGCGCCCGTCGCGCCCGTCGTGCCCGTGGCGGCCGAACCAAAGCCCGACCCGAAGGCTAAGGCCGAGCCCAAGGGCAAGCGTGCCACCGCCCCGGCCAAAGCCGCGGCCATCTCAGCTGACCCGGCCTTGGCCGCGCTCACGCTCGTCTGTTCCACCATCTTGGCGAGCGATGCCGCCGTGACTTCCCGCTAATCCCATGAGCCACCCCCTCCCTAGTTACGACGGCCTCATGCAGCACACGCGGCGCCACTTCCTCGGCGCATCCGCGCTCGGCCTCGGTGCCCTCGCGATGCGTGGCATCGTGGGAGACGCCCACGCGGCGCCACTCCCCAAGGGCACACACATTCCAGCCAAGGCCAAGCGGGTGATCTACCTCTTCCAGGCTGGCGGCCCTTCGCAGTTTGAAACCCTCGACCCCAAGCCACTGCTGCGCGAACGCCATATGCAGCCGCTCCCCGATTCGGTCCGCCAAGGTCAACGGCTCACGGGCATGAGTGGCTACCAGGCGACGCTCCCGCTCGCTGGCTCATTCACCAACTTCAAGAAGTACGGGAAGTCAGGCATCGAATATAGCGACCTCCTCAGTCACACCGGCGAAATGGCGGACGACCTCTGTGTCATCCGCTCGATGCACACGGAGGCAATCAACCACGACCCAGCCATCACGTTCTTCTGCTCGGGCAATCAAGTCGCGGGTCGACCTTCCATGGGGGCTTGGGCTTCGTACGGTCTCGGCAGCATGAATGAAAACCTACCGGCTTTCATCGTCATGGTCTCGCAGGATGCGAGCAAGGACCAGCCGCTCTACTCCCGCCTCTGGGGCGCGGGCTTCCTACCCTCGGAACACCAAGGCGTCCAGTTCAAGGCCGGCAAGGAACCCGTACTTTATTTGACGAACCCTGAAGGCGTTTCTCCGCACGCCCGACGCGGCATGCTCGACACTCTCGGTAAGTTAAACGCCGATCAACGTGCCACCGAGCTCGACCCCGAAGTCGATGCCCGTCTGGCCCAAGCTGAAATGGCGTACCGCATGCAAACGAGCGTGCCCGAAGTCGCCGACTTCTCGAAAGAATCGGCGGCGACCCTCGCCATGTACGGTGACAGCGTGAAGACCCCTGGGTCTTTCGCCGCCAACTGCCTGCAGGCGCGCCGACTGATTGAAAAAGGCGTCCGCTTCGTTCAACTCTTTCACCAAGGCTGGGACCAGCATGGCGGCCTGCCTGGCGGCATCTCGCGCCAGTGTAAGCAGACCGACCAAGCCTCCGCGGCTCTTATCAAGGACCTAAAGCAACGCGGCCTCCTCGAGGACACGCTCGTCATCTCCGGCGGAGAGTTTGGCCGCACCGCCTACAGCCAAGGTAAGATTACTAAGGACAACTACGGCCGTGACCACCACCCGCGCTGCTTCAGCCTTTGGATGGCCGGCGGCGGTGTTAAAGGCGGGCAAGCCTACGGCCAGACCGATGAATTCGGCTACAACATCGTGAAGGACCAGGTCCACGTCCACGACTTGCACGCCACCATGCAGCACCTGCTCGGCGTTGATCACGAACGTCAGACCTTCAAGTTCCAAGGGCGTTACTACCGTTTGACGGACGTCGCCGGTCACGTGGTTAAAGCCGTGATTGCCTAGCGGGGCGCTCCCACCCTAACTCGGCGCAATGTCCACCGCGCCCCAGGCCTCCGCCGTTCAGCACGGTTCGTTCCGCCTGTACCTCGGCGCGATTGTGCTCGGCACACTCGGTATCCAGATCCAAGGCGTGGCCGTGGCTTGGCAGGTCTTCCAGTTGACTGAGTCCGACACGGCCAACGCCGCCTTAGCCCTAGGCGCCATTGGCCTCGCGGAGGTCATCCCCTTTGTCGGTGCGGTTCTTTTTGCCGGCCATGTCGCCGACACGCAGAACCGTCGACGCATCGCATTCTGGGCCATTGCTGCCATGACGTTATTAGGATTGGGGCTATTTGCCCAGAGCCTCCTCCAATTAGAAATCTGGGTGCAGCTGACCTGCCTGTACGCGCTGGTCATGCTGGGCGGCCTAGCCCGTAGTTTCCTTACCACCGCTCGTCAGGCGATGATCGCCGAACTCCTCCCACGGGAACTCATCCCGAGCGGCGTCCGCTGGCGCAATACGCTCTTCGAACTCGCCTGTGTCATCGGCCCCGGCCTCGCGGGGCTACTGCTCTGGCTGGGCGGCGAACCCCTATCTTATGGAATCATGCTGGGCTGCTTCGTCGGTTCGTTGGTGGCCACCAGCCTGCTGAAGCCGACGCAGCTCCTGCAGTCACGGACCCCTGAGCCGATTTTGCAAAGCCTCTCGGCGGGGATTCGTTTCATGTGCAACCACCGCATCATGCTCGGCGCATTCACGATGGACCTCTTCGCCGTGCTCCTAGGTGGGGCCGTCGCCCTGCTGCCGATCTTTGCGCAGATGCTTGGGGTCAACGAATTAGGTTTCGGCCTCCTCCGCGCCGCGACCTCGATGGGCGCCGTGGTCATGTCGATTTACCTGATTATCCGCCCGCCCCTCGAGCGGGCTGGCCCCGCCCTCTACGCGTCCTTTGCGGTCTTCGGAATCTGCATCATCGGCTTCGGACTTTCCATCCCGCTCGCCAGTGAACTCGGATTCGGCCTCCAAGCCGCCTTCGTTCTATCATTCTTATTCCTGCTAATCTCGGGCGCGGCGGACGCCGTGAATGTCATCATCCGCCAAACCATCCTGCAAACGACCGTCCCGCCTGAAATGATGGGCCG
>CAITUF010000265.1 GCA_903895475.1 uncultured Opitutia bacterium
CGGGTTGCTTGGGGCTATGCCACAGCCATTGCCGATTCTTTACGTCAAGCCCGGGTGCCCATGGTGCACGGAGGCCTTGGAATTCTTTGCCACTCAAGGCGTCCAACTCGACGTCCGTGACGTGGTCGCCGACATGCACCAGATGCGCCAGCTTGTAGCGCTGACCAGCCAATCGAAGTGCCCCTCTTTGCGGTACGGTGACTTCATCGTGGCCGACTTTTCGGTCGACGAGTTTAAGGCAAAGGCCCGCAAGTACCCGCAGGTCTGCAAAGAGCTCGGTCTAAAGATCTAGGCGCCGAATCGAAAGAGGGCTTGGCAAAGGCCTGGTAGCCTTTAGACATCGTGCATGAGGTTAACCCCAACCTTGTGCCTATTGCTGTGCGCATCTCTCTTCGGCGCCCAACCCAACGTCGTGCTCATTATGGCCGACGACATGGGCTGGGCCGATCCAGCCTGCTACGGTTCGAAACTGAACGTCACCCCTAACCTTGATCGACTGGCAAAGGAGGGCACGCGCTTTACTAGCTTCTATGCGACTCAGGCCGTCTGCACCTCTTCCCGGGTCGCGTTGCTCTCTGGCTGCTATCCGAATCGACTGGGCTTGGGCGGCACGGCTTTACCACCCAATTCCAAACTGGGCCTCAGTACGACGGAAGAAACGCTCGGGACTCTTTTGCGAAAAGCAGGCTACCACACGGCCGTCGTGGGTAAGTGGCACTTGGGGGACAACCCGAAGTTTCTCCCGCCCGCGCATGGCTTCACCGAGTCTCTCGTGATCCCCTACTCCAATGACATGTGGCCGAATGGCTACGTGCCTGGGGATGTGACTAAGAATTACCCACCGCTGCCGAGGTTGACGGATGGAATCCCTTTCGGGACGGTGAAGGATTGGACCGACATGGACACCTTGACGAGCGTGCAAGGTTTTCGTGCGGTACGTTTTATCCGTCAGAATGCAGGCAAGGGTCGGCCGTTCTTTCTCTACTTGGCGACCTCGATGCCGCACACGCCCCTTGGCGCTTCGAAGGAGTTTAAAGGTAAGGGAGCTTCCCCTTACGCAGACACGATGGCCGAGATTGATGCGCAGGTCGGCAATATCATGGATACGCTCCGTGAAACCGGCGTGGAAAAGGACACCCTCGTTATCTTCACCAGCGACAATGGTCCGTGGTTGAACTTCGGCCGCCACGCAGGCTCGGCGGGACCTTTCCGTGAAGGTAAGGGCACCACGTGGGAAGGCGGCGTGCGCGTCCCTTTCATCATTCGCTGGCCTGGGGTGGTGCCGGCGGGCAAGGTGACCCCAGCCCTGGCCGGTAATCTCGATGTCCTCCCCACGTTAGTCGAAGCCTGCGGAGCCACCAAGCCGGCCCTTCCCATCGACGGTCAGTCTTTCCTCGCTGTTGCTAAGGGTACTTCGGCCAAAGCCCGCGAGAACTTTGCTTACTACTACGGCGATAAGCTCGAGGCCGTGCGCGTCGGCAAATGGAAGTTACATCTCCCGCACACCTATCGCAGCTACGAGAACATCGTACCCGCCGCTGTCGAGGGTAAGCCATCGAAGTATAATCAAGGCAAGGTGGAGTGGGCGCTCTATGACCTCGAAGCCGATGAAGGTGAGCGTAATGACGTCAGTGCGACGCAGCCTGAGGTCGTGGCCGAACTGAAGGCCTTTGCGGAAGCGGAGCGTAAGCGCATGGATGAAGCCAAACGTCCCGTTGGCCGGGTCGGTAACTAAGCGCCTTTAGTCAGCGACCAGATGCGGGCCGCCATGATTGCCGTCCCGGCAATGGCGATGAGCAGTCCGAGGACACGGCGAAGTGTAGTCGTCTCCAGACGAGCCCGGGCGAGGACCCAGAG
>CAITUF010000266.1 GCA_903895475.1 uncultured Opitutia bacterium
CCTGTCCTCGCTGATGCCGCCTTGGTAATCCCCGGCTGGGCCTGGGTCGCCTTCCTGGGCTTCGTCGTCTTTATGTTGGCCCTTGATCTGGGCGTGTTCAACAAGACGGACCACATGCCCTCCTTCAAGGAAGCGGTGGCCTGGTGCGTCGTCTGGGTCTCGCTGGCGGTCGGCTTCGGTTTCCTGCTGTCTGCTTGGCGGGGACCGGAGGACGCCCAGTTGTTCGTCGCTGGCTATGTCCTCGAACTCGCCCTCTCGGTCGATAACCTCTTCATCTTCATCCTGGTCTTCGCCCACTTCAAGATCCCGGATCACCTCCAGCATCGCGTTTTGTTTTGGGGCATCATCGGGGCTGTCGTCATGCGGGCGGCCTTCATTATCGTTGGCGTCGCGGCCGTCGAGAGCTTCACTTGGCTACTCCCGGTCTTCGGGGCTTTCCTGGTCTTCACCGGGGTCAAGCTGGCCCTGTCGCGGGATGAGCATGAAGGCAAAGGCATGGACGAGAACCTGTTCGTGCGGCTGGCCCGGAAGTTCTTCCCGCTCACGCCCCGTTTACATGGCAACAAGTTCTGGGTCACGGAAGAGGGCGTCCGCCGGTTCACCCCGCTCTTTCTCGTGTTGCTCGTTGTCGAGGGAACCGACCTGATTTTCGCGATCGATTCTATCCCGGCCGTGCTGGGCATCCTGCCTCCCGAGATGTCCATCGAGGATAAGCGCTTCATCGCTTTCACCTCCAATATCTTCGCCATCATGGGGCTGCGCTCGATGTATTTCGCCTTGGCGGGCTTCATGCACTTATTCCGTTTCCTCAAGCCGGCCTTGTCCTTCATCCTGGTCTTCATTGGCGTTAAGATGATCCTGCCGTGGGCTGCCGGTCTGGGTCAGTCCGAGGGACAGTTCGCCGGCTGGGCGCAGGCCCTCGTCCACGAAGGCCGGTTGCATGTCCCGACTTCGGTCTCCCTCTCGATTATCGGCTTCGTCCTGGCCATCGCCATCGCCCTCTCGGTCGCGTTCCCGAAGAAGAAATAGGACAGATTTGATGTTTCCACCCGCGGGGCTCGCAGCCACGCTGGTGGCGTGTTCCGAGGCCGCTATAAGCTCTACCTGCCTTACCTGAAGGGAAGCCGTACGCTCCTCTTCCTGTCCTTGCTCGCGGCCATCGTCTTCGCGGCCGCCAATGCCTTCGGCTTGCCGTTTCTCGTGGGCAAGGTCCTGCCGGCGGTCTTCGGTGATGCCGCCGCCCGAGCGGCCCCTCTCCTGACGTGGCCGGAGTGGCTGGGGGGACAGCCGGCACTTTATCTGCCGAAGGGCTATGAGATGGTCTTTGCCGTCGCGTTCCTCCCCGTGGTCATGCTCATCCGCGGACTCGGCGAATTCTTTTCAACTTACCTCCTCAATCTCGCTGGCCTGCGCGTGATCGAGGCTGTGCGTCGCGACGTTTTCGCCAAACTGCAGCAGCTTCATCTCGGCTTCTTCGGGCGACTCTCGATCGGGGACCTGCTTTCACGCCTCATTGCCGACGCCAATTCGGTGAGGCTAGTGCTGGTTGACGTGTCGAATGACCTCATCGTCCAGCCTCTGTCGATGGTGTTCGCCTTGGCTTATGTGGTCTTCATCTGCTTTTCCCACGACAGCGGTTATTGGTTCCTAGCCTGCCTTTTGGTCGTCCCAGCTGCGGTCTTGCTCGTGCGCAGCGTCGCGGTGCGCATCCAGACCCGCATGCGCCAGGGGATGGAATCCGCTTCCGACCTGAACAGCATCGCGGTCGAGAAC
>CAITUF010000267.1 GCA_903895475.1 uncultured Opitutia bacterium
AGCTGCTGCGAGGCCTTGGCGCGCTCGATCTCTTCGGGCTTCACGATGAGGACCTTGCCAGAGCCGGCGGGCTCGAGCGGCTTAACGGGGGTGCGCGGCTTGGTCGTCGCGGCCTTAAGCTCATCCGCTTCTTCTTCGGAATCTTCCGCGTCCGCTTCCTCTTCAGGTTTTTCTTCCTTCAGCGGAGTGATGGTGACGTTCTCCGGCTGGATTGTGGCCGGGCCCTTGGCGGCGACTTCCTCGCGCGGCGCCGGCTCAATGTCGGCATCATCATCCGGGGGAAGGTCTTCAATCTTTACCATGGGTCGGGCGGCCGCGGAAGGCATCGCAGTGACTTCGGCGCCAGCGATATCCTGCTGCTTGCGACGGAGTTCGGCCGCCTGCTGCTGCTTGCGCTGGCGTTCGATAGCCTCGCGGGCGGCCGCGGCCTTACGCTCGGCATTCCAAGCCCCTACGCCATCGCGCATTTCCATAATCCAAGCGTTGAGGGTGGCCTTCGGGTCATCCGCTAACGCGCCGAGTAGGCAGAAGCCATAGGGGAAGACGAGGATCCAAGTGCCGTACTCGCCAAGGACCGGCTGGCAGAGCTTGAGATAGATGAAGCCACCGAGGACGCCGCCGGGGCCTTTCGGATCGAAGGTACCCGAAGCATCAGCGCCCAACCAGAGGGTCAACATCGGTGCACCGAAAAGCACGCAGGCGGACATCAAGGCGACCTTCGTCGGCCAGAGGGTATGCGCCCGATTGTTGAGCGCAAACCACGCCGCCGCGTAAAGGAACGCGGGGATGAAGAAGGCGCCGTAGCCAAAGAGGTGGAAAAGCGCGAAGGCCGCCGTCGCCCCGAAGGCGCCGCAGTAATTCTGCGTCTCAGTAAGGTCGGTCGCGTTCTTAAACAGGCCAGAGAAAAAGCTCTCGTCCGTGACCGAGTGCGTGATGAACGCGATGACGAAGAAGGTCGCGACGAGACCGAGCACGACCGCAAGGATCGGGCGGCTTTCGCTGGCGGGCGTGGCCAGGGTGGCGGTGCGCTTACGGGCAGGGGCAGGCATGAAAAATTATTCGCTGAAGAGGTTGCCCTGCGACGTCACGTCGGTGTGGGGTGCCGTCGGGTCGGCGTGAATATGGCGCGGTGGACGAGTCACGCGGGCGGCGAGGGCGCGGGTCCGCTCTTGGGCGAGCCGCTCGACCATGCCCGTCAAGGCGTGGCGAATCCACTTCGGGGTGAAGGCCGCCTGACCGTAGTCGCACGGGCCGTAGCCATGTACGCGGCCAGCCTGGAGGAGGGCGTCGTTCTGCGCAAACTCGGCTTCGTTCGTCGGCACGTAGACGGCAAAAGCTTTGCCACCGTTCTTGCGTAAAAGCGAGAAGACCGGGACATCGCTGGGGCCATCCGCGACGTAAATCATATTCTCGAAGGGCACGCGGCGGTCTTCGGCCTGCACGACGGAATTAACATCGATCTCTGGATTCTTATTCGAGCCTTTGTTAATCTCGAAGAGGAAGCGGGTCTTGATGGTGTTGTCGACCATCGCGGCGACTTGCGTAATCTCGGTCGGAAGTTCGAGGGCGAGTTCATCCTGCTTACTGAAGTGCGGCGGTAACGGATGCTCGAGGAATTCGCAGCCGTAGATGCCGTCGCAGTGCGCGGCGAGCGAAGTGCCGCGGATCATCTCGGCGAGGCCCGTGCTGATAACATAATGCTCGAGGCTCACCTCGACGTTGTGCTTACGGCCGAGTTCGCGGACAAACTCCTTGAGCGCTGGGAAAAACTCGGGGAGGCCTGGGCAGAGCTCGATTTCACCGCCCAGCTCGCGGAGCTGGCGATTCGTGAGTCCCTTCATGGGGCCTGACTTCACATAGCTGAGCAGGTGGTTCAGGTAGACAGAGTCCTTGGAGGTGCGGATGCCTTTACGGGCATACAAGGCCGGCAACTGGTTGGTTTCCTTCCAGAATTGCTCTTCATCGACGCCAAAGGCGCGGAAGAGTGGGGTCTGCATGTACCCAGGACATAGGGTCTTATCAAAGTCCCAAACACAGGAGAGGACGTGGCTGCCGCGTAGGGCGGGTTCCTTGGTCTGCATGCTAAATCGAAAGAGGGTGAAAGGTCGGGCTTGCGGGGAGAGTCCCCAAGCATCCATTAACTAACGGAGGCAGCCCCGCTGTCCAAGCCCGATTCCCGTTCCACCCACCATGGCCGAAGCCCCCCTCAGACCCGACCTTTCAGGCCTCCGCCGTCGCCTAACCGAACTGGAAGGGTTCATGGCCGACCCGGCGACATTCGGGGATAGCCGCCGAGCCGCCGCTCTCGGGGCCGAACTGCGCTTCACCGGCAAGGCGGTCAAAGCCGATGACCTGCTGACGAGCCTGGAGAAAGAACTCGCCGAAGCCCGCGCCCTCGCCCACGAAGCCGACCCCGAGATGCGCCGGATGGCTGATGACGAAATCCGCCGCCTGACGCCCCTGATTGAGGTCGCCCGCGACCTACTGATTAAGGCGATTGTCCCACCCAACCCGGATGATTCCCGCAATGCGATGGTGGAAATCCGCGCCGGGACAGGGGGCGAAGAGGCCTCCTTGTTCGCGTCCGAACTGCTCCGGGCCTACACGCGTTTCGCCGAGCGCAAGGGCTGGAAGTGCGAGTTGATGTCCTTGTCCCACTCCGACCTCGGCGGGGTCCGCGAAGCGGTTCTACTCATCGAAGGCGAAGGGGCCACCGCCCTGCTCCGCCACGAAGCCGGCGTCCACCGCGTCCAACGCGTCCCCGCCACCGAGGCCTCCGGTCGCGTCCATACTTCCGCCGCCACGGTCGCCGTCCTCGCCGAAGCCGAAGAGGCCGAAGTGGTGCTCAAGCCCGAAGACCTCGACATGTCCGTGGCCCGTGCTTCCGGTGCCGGCGGCCAACACGTTAATAAGACGGAGTCGGCGGTGCAAATCATCCACAAGCCGACAGGGCTGATGGTCTACTGCGCCGACGAGCGTTCTCAGCTCCGTAACCGCCAAAAGGCCCTCCGCGTGCTGCGTTCACGCCTGCTCGACCTGACCCGCGCCAAGGAACGCGAGGTCCGGGCCGATACCCGCAAGAATATGATTGGGTCGGGCGATCGCTCCGAACGCATCCGGACCTATAATTTTCCACAGAACCGTATCACCGACCATCGTATCGACCTCACGGTCCACGGGATTGAACAGGTCCTCGAGGGCGACCTCGACGAACTGGTGAACGCGCTCTATGAAGCTGACCTGCGCTCGCGCGCCGAGGCCATCACTCGGCCTTCAGTGTAAAGGCGGCTTCGGTCTCGGAGACCCGGAAGATGCCTTTGGCGCCATCGCCGTCGTCGAGGCGTCCATCCACGACGAGCAAGATACGCAGCGAGCTGGTGTCTGGCGTCGAAGGCGTGAAGACCACGGCGGCGATACCTTTGCCGGCTGGGCTGTCCGGCGTGAAACTCCAGGTGCCATTAACGGTGGCCTTGTCCAACGACGGTTGCACGACTTTGGTGAAACCGAAGGCGGCGAGGTCGGCCGGGGGAACGCGGAAGTCAAACTTGGCCGGCCACGCGCCTTTCTCGAGGCGGTACTGAATGAGCGGTGACCGGGCATCGCGGTAGACGAGAGCCATGCTGTCGGCCTGGAAATGGTCGCGGAGGATAAATCCAAAGGCAATGAGGAGGCCAAGGGTGAGTCCGCCCACGGCCCACATCGTAGCGTGATACCAAAGGGGCGAGGCTGGGGCCAAGAGGATTACTGGGACTTTAGTTTCGGAGTCGGCCATGGAAAGGGGTGTCGATTATCTTTGCGGGGTTCGGGCTCCGTTCAAGCCCGGAGCGTTTTGTTTCTTGGATAGGTACGGGTTTCCGCCTTCGATGGCCCTGCATGGATCCCGCCTACCTCGAACGCTTCGCTGGCGTCGGCCGCCTCTACGGGCTGGCCGGCTTGGAGCGACTGTCGCGTAGCGGCTTCCTCATCGTGGGCCTGGGCGGCGTAGGCTCCTGGACGGCGGAGGCCCTCGCCCGCTCCGGCGTCGGCCACCTGGCGCTCGTCGACGGGGATGCCGTTTGTATTTCTAATACGAACCGGCAACTGCACGCGGTCGCCGGGGCCGAGGGCCAAGCCAAGACCGAAGCCGTCGCGGCCCGGGCACGCTCCATTAATCCAGG
>CAITUF010000268.1 GCA_903895475.1 uncultured Opitutia bacterium
GTGAATATTCGCCTCATGTACTGGTTCCGTCCGGCCAACGCCGCTAAGCAACTGGAGTTTAACCAAAAACTCCTGCTCCGCATCAGCGAGAAACTCCAGGCGGCCGGCATCCGTCTCGCCGCCCAAGGCACTCCGCAAACCCGCTAATTTTCCCATGGCCCTCATCGAAGTCTCCCAACTCCAAAAATCCTACGGCGCCATTCACGCCGTCAAAAACGTTTCGTTCTCCGTCGACCGCGGCGAAGTCGTCGGCTTCCTCGGGCCCAACGGGGCCGGCAAATCCACCACGATGAAGTTACTCACGGGCTACCTTCGTCCCGACGCCGGCACGGCCGTCGTCGCGGGCTTCGATGTCGTCGAGAATCCCGTGGCGGCCAAGGCCCACCTCGGCTACTCGCCCGAAGGCGCGCCGGCCTACGGCGAAATGACGGTCCGCGAATTCCTGCGCTTCGCCGCCGAACTACGCGGCCTCGCCAACCCCGCCCAACGCGTGGCCGACACGCTCAAGCTCTGCCGCCTCGAAGAGGTCGCTGGCCAATCCGTGGACACGCTCTCCAAGGGTTACCGTATGCGCGTGGGCTTCGCCCAAGCGGTCATCCACGACCCAGCCGTGCTCATCCTCGATGAACCCACCGACGGCCTCGACCCGAACCAGAAGTTCGAAGTGCGCCGCATCCTCAAAGACATGGCCGCCCGCAAGGCCGTCATTGTTTCGACGCACATTCTCGAAGAGATCGATGAACTCTGCACGCGTGTGATCGTCATCGCCCAAGGCGAGGTCCGCTGCGACGAATCCAAGGAACGCTTCCTCCAACGCGGTGCCGACCTCAATCAGGTCTTCCGCAAACTCACCGCCTAATCGACCTTCGACCATGAACCACAATCCTGACTCACCGACCCCCCGTCCCGGCGCCGCCTTCTGGGCCGTGCTGCGTCGCGAATTCGCAGGCTACTTCCGCACACCGCTCGCGTACGTCTTCCTCGCGGTCTTCAACGCGTTCGCCATCTCCTTGGCTTTCTTCATCGGTAATATCTACGAAGCCGGCGTCGCCAGCCTCGACCGCTTCTTCCTCTACCATCCGTGGCTCTGGGCCTTCCTCGCTCCCGCCGCGGGTGCTCGCCTCTGGGCCGAAGAACGCCGGCAAGGGACGCTCGAACTGCTCCTCACCTGGCCAGTCACGGTTTGGGAAGCCGCCCTCGGCAAGTTCTTCGCGGCCTGGCTCTTCTTGGGGAGTGCGCTCCTCATCACCCTGCCGATGGCCTTCACGGTCTGCTACCTCGGTGACCCCGACGTTGGCGTGATCGTCTCGGGCTACGTGGGCTCATTCCTTTGCGCGGGCGCCTGCCTCGGTATCGCCGCCATCGCCTCCGCGCTCACGCGCAGTCAGGTCATCGCGTTCGTCACTGGCTTCCTCGCCTGTTTCGTTCTGGTCCTCGTCGGCTACGGTGTCTTTGACGAACTGCTCTCCGGGGCGTTCGCCACCGGCACCGTCGACGAAATCCGTCGCCTCGGCCTCTGGCGTAACCTGGAACCGTTTACGCTGGGCCTCATCGACCTGCGACCCACCGCCTACTTCTTGACCGTGGCCTTCGCTGGCCTCGGACTCAGCACCCTCATCGTCGAACGCCGCTAATCGGAGAACCCCACCATGTCTCGCTCCCAAGCCATCTTTGCCGCCCTCGCCATCCTGGCCGCGGCTTTCTTCGTCAGCCTGATCGTCGGCGTCGTCGGTGACCGCTTCGGCGGCACGCGCGTCGACCTAACGGAAGACCACACGTTCACGCTCTCCCCCGGCTCGCGCCACATCGTCGGCAAGCTCGATGAGCCCGTGACACTGGAGTTCTTCGTCAGCCGCTCCGACGTCAAACTGCGCCCCTACCTCGAAAGCTATTCCCGCCGTATCGAAACATTGCTGCGCGAATACGCCGCGGCCTCCAAGGGTAAGGTCAAGCTGGTCATCACCGACCCCAAGCCCGACACCAAGGAAGAGCAGCGCGCCCAACGCCAGAGCTTGGGGGCGATGAATACGCCGAACGGCGCAGCCTACCTTGGCCTCACGGCCCAGCAGGCCGACACGGTCAAGGCGATTGCCTTCCTCGACCCCGGCCGCGAGAAATTCCTGGAGTACGACTTGTCTAAGTTAATCGCCTCCGTGGCCCGCCTCGAACGCCCCAAGCTCGCCCTCGTCAGCACGCTCGCGATCACGAACACGGCCCCGCAAGGCGGCGACCAACAACCGGGCGCGGCGGACGTGCTCATGGCCGAACTCGGTCAGACGTTCGAAGTCATCACCGTCAACAACCAGGCGACGGAACTCCCGAAGGGTACGGCCGTCGTCGCGCTGATCCACCCGCACCACCTCTCCGATAAGCTCGCCTACGCCATCGACCAATTCCTCCTGAATGGCGGCGCCGTCTTCGCAGCAGTCGACCCGCTCTCGCGCATCCAGAAGTTCCAGCAAGGCGGTATGCCCTTCATGGTCGCCCCGATGGCGCTCGGCGCTTCCTCCGACCCCGCCCTGCTCCGCGGCTGGGGAGTGAATGTCGACATGGACGCGGTCGCTGGCGACAGCGAGCGCTCCGTACCAATCCGCGGCGCACGTAACCAGCCCGTGCAATACCCACCTGCCTTCTCCGTCGGGGCCGAGTCCTTGTCCAAGGAATCTCCGCTTACCTCGGACCTGCGTGAATTAGCCTTCATGGAGGCCGGTGAAATCACGCTCATCTCCGGTGCAGAAAAGCGCCTCAAGATGGATGTCCTTATCGCCCTCAAGGGGCCGACTACGGGCGCTGCCGCGACGCAAGTCGCCAACGCTGGTCCGTTCGAGAAAGTCGCCCTGGGCTTCAAGGCCGATGGCCGTCCCCGCATCCTCGCCGCTTCGTTCACCGGCACCTTCACCTCAGCCTTCCCCAACGGCGTCGCTGCCGACGAGAAGGACAAGACGCCCAAGGCTGGGCCCGGCCACCTCAAGGAATCCAAGCAGCCCGGCCGTCTCTTCGTCGTCGCGGATTCCGACTTCATGCTCGACCCCTTCACGGTCCGCCAGCGCCAGCTGAACGGCCAGATGGTCATGGAAGAACTCAATGACAACTTGAAGTTCGTGTTGAGCTCGCTGGAGACCCTCGGCGGCTCTGATGAGCTCGTGACGCTGCGCTCCAAGGGCACGTCCATCCGCCCCTTCAACCGCGTCGTTGCTCTCGAACGCAACGCCCAAGCACGGTATCAGGCTAAGCTCGATGAAATCGAGAAGCGCCTCGAAGAGGCCAACAACAAGGTGAACGAAATCTCCCGCCGTAGCGGGGGCGACCTCTCCAAGGGCCTGGTCATCACGCCCGAGATGCAGCGCGAGATCGACAAGTTCCAGAAGGAGGCCACCGAGCTCTCCGAGCAGCGCCGGCAGATTCGTCGTGGCCTGAGCGAGGACGTGAATGCGCTCGGCCGCAAACTGGCCGTCGTTAATCTCCTCGTCGGTCCGATTCTCGCCGGCCTCTTCGGCCTGCTCTACTTCCTCTCCCGCCGCCGTAAAGCCGCCTAACCCATGCGTAACAAGTCCCTCCTCATCGGAACCTTAGTCCTAGGCCTCGGTGCCCTCGCCCTGCTCAACCTCAAGCCGCAGGATGCCGCCGACAGCGGCCCCAAGAGCCCGCTCGTGGCCACCGAAATCCTCACCCAGCCGAAGAGCCTCACGCTGAAGGCCAACGGCAAGTCGACCACGGTGGAGAAAGCCGCCGACGGCACCTGGGTCGTGAAGGAAAAGTTCAACCTGCCGGTGGATGTCGAAAATCGCCTCCGCCCCTTAGTGATCGCCTTACAGAAAGCCGAGAACCTCGGCGTGCTCACCAGCAATCCCAAGCGACTGGAAAAGCTTGGGCTAACGGATAGCTCGCTCAGCGTGACGGGCGAAAACGGTAAGGTCTTCGCGGCGGAGATTGGTAAGCCGACCGACGACGGGGCCGGCCTGTCGATGCGCCTCCAAGGCGAGACGTCCGCCATCCGCACAAGCTTCAACGGCTACCTCGAAGCCGACCCAACCAACTGGATGGACTCGGTGTTATTCAACGGGAAGCCTGAAGACATCAAAGCCATCTCATTCACTTGGGCCGATGGACAGCAGACGTTCGCTCGCCCCGAAAAGGGCAAGCCGTTCGGTGGTAAGGAAGGCCCAACCGTCGAAGACATTGTCAATGCGCTCGCGATTATGCGCGCCTCTGATGCCGCCGCCAAGGGCGACAAGGAAGCCGCTGCCGCGTTTGCCAAGTTCTGGACCGTTAAACTCGAACTCTTCGACGGCGCCACGGTGACGGCGGTCTTCGCGAAGGGCCCCGCCAGTGCCCCCAACGAACAACCCAAGCTCTTCACGCGCGTGAGCCACTCCGACCCCAAGCACGTCTCGAACGTGATGGGCGCGAAGGCCGAGTTTCTCTCCCAGCCTTGGCTCTCTGAGCAGCTCCCGGCCTCTCTCGCCGAATTCAAGCGACGTGTCACCCCGCCCGCGGAGAACCCTGGCCAACCCGGCGCTCCGCAGCTGGGTAACTTCCAAGGCCTCAGTTTACCAGGCGGAAACGCCCCTGTTTTAACCCCGCCGCCCGCCAAATAAGGCGATAGCGAGCAAAAGCCCTTGCCTCCCTCGGTAAGGGCTTTTTCGTGTCTTCTTCCGATGGTCCTCGCCGAAGCCCAGTCACTCTCCACTTACCTGCCGGTCCTGATTCAAGCCCTCATGGGCTTGGCTTTGCCCGCCGGCATCTTGGCTGCCAGTCACCTCTTCGGCCAGCGCGCGAAGGGCAACTACATCAAAGATAAGGCCTACGAATGCGGTCTCCCGATGGAAGGAAAGCCGCACCCACGCTTCGCGGTGAAGTTCTACGTCACCGCGATGTTGTTCATCCTGTTCGACATCGAAGTCGTCTTCTTGGTGCCCTGGGCCCTGGTTTACCGTGAATTCCTCGCCGCTGGCATCGCCATCACGGCGGCCACGGCTGTCTTCCTCGGCACCCTCGTCCTCGGCCTCGCCTACGAAGTGAAGCGCGGCGCGCTGGAGTGGGACAAGTAAGCCCAGCCTCAAGTTCGAAATAAAAAGGGCGCCCAATCGGGCGCCCTTTTTATTTTCGAGAGACTTAACTTAGGGGCCGCAGATGCCGCAGCCACCGGGGAGATTCTGGAAGAAGTCGTGGCCCTTGTCGTCTACCAAGATGAACGCGGGGAAATCAACGACTTCGATCTTCCAGACGGACTCCATGCCGAGCTCAGGGTAATCGAGGACTTCGACCTTGCGGATATTTTCCTGGGCGAGAATCGCGGCGGGGCCGCCAATGGAGCCGAGGTAGAAGCCGCCGTGCTTCTTACAGGCGTCGGTGACGGCCTGACCGCGGTTGCCCTTGGCAATCATGACGAGCGAGCCGCCGTTGGCCTGGAAGAGTTCGACGTAGCTATCCATCCGGCCCGCGGTGGTTGGGCCAAACGAACCCGAGGCCATACCGACCGGGGTCTTCGCGGGACCGGCGTAATAGACGGGGTGCTGTTTGAAATATTCCGGGAGGCCTTCGCCGCGCTGGAGGCGTTCCTGCAGTTTAGCGTGGGCGATATCGCGGGCCACGACCAAGGTGCCGGTCAACGCGAGGCGCGTGGTAACGGGATGCTTGGAAAGCTCGGCACGGATCTCCGCCATCGGACGGTTCAGGTCGATCTGCACAACCTTAGTGGCGTCGGCGTGCTTACGCGCCTCGGCCGGAATGAACTGACCTGGATTGGCCTCAAGCTGCTCAATCCAGATGCCATCCTTATCAATCTTGGCCTTGGCGTTGCGATCCGCCGAGCAGGACACCGCCATGCCGATGGGACAAGACGCGCCGTGACGCGGGAGACGGATGACGCGGACATCGAGGGCGAACCACTTACCGCCGAACTGCGCGCCGATACCGAGGTTGTGCGCGGCCTTGAGGAGTTCAGCCTCAAGGGCGAGGTCGCGGAAGGCTTGGCCGTGCTCATTACCCTTCGTGGGTAAAGCGTCGTAGTAATGCGTGGAGGCCAGCTTGACGGCCTTCATCGTGGCTTCAGCAGAGGTGCCGCCGACGACGATGGCCAAGTGATACGGCGGGCACGCGGCGGTGCCGAGACTCTTCATCTTTTCCGTCAGGAAGGCGACGAGTGACTTCGGATTCAGGACGGCCTTGGTCTCTTGGTAGAGGTAGCACTTGTTCGCGGAGCCACCGCCCTTGGCGACGAAGAGGAATTCAAACTTCATCCCACCGGTGGCGGCGATGTCGACCTGGGCTGGTAAGTTCGTACCCGTATTCTTCTCGGTGTAGAGATCGAGTGGCGCGAGCTGCGAGTAGCGCAGGTTGTTCTGCGCGTAGGCTTGATAGACCCCGAAAGATAAAGCCTCGGCATCATCGCCGCCGGTCCAAACCTGCTGGCCCTTCTTGGCGGTGATGGCCGCGGTGCCGGTGTCTTGGCAGAACGGCAGCACGCCCTTGGCGGCGACTTCCGCATTGCGGAGCATTGCCAAGGCAACCGCCCGATCATTGTCGCTGGCTTCGGCATCGGCGAGAATTGCGGCGACCTGCTGCAGATGCTCCGAACGCAGGTAGAAATTAATATCGTGGAACGCTTGGTTCGCCAAGAGTGTGAGCCCTTCGGGCGCGACCTTGAGCACCGGCTTCCCGTCAAACTCGGCAACCGAGACGTAGTCCTTGGTGACCAGACGATACTTGGTCGTATCGGGTCCCAGCGGGAAAGGTTCCTGATAATGGAATTGCGAGGCCATCGGCTTCTAATGAAACGCCCCAAGGCTTAGTCGCAAACGGAAACCGAACGAGGTCGGTGACTCGCTTAGGCCTTAGCGAACGGCAACGCCGCGGGCGCGCCCAGCACCACCCCGCCGCTCACCGCCGCACAAACCGTCCCCACTGGCTGGTCGAGGTTAACCAGTGCCAACCCCAGCGGGCCGGCCGCCGAACGGACCTTGCCGATGACCTTGCCCGCCACCGAGAGCTCGGAGCCGGCCACTAACGGCGAGCCGTCGGTCGATTCGACGCGACGCAGGATCCGACGCAGGGAACCCATGGACTGAATCCGGGCCATGACTTCCTGGCCGA
>CAITUF010000269.1 GCA_903895475.1 uncultured Opitutia bacterium
CCCAGCCCTCAAGGCAGGCGGACGATAGGCAGATAAGGCTACACTAAAAGATAACGCGTCGGGCATGTCGGCCAAACGTTCAACAAAGGCAAGCGGCGCGGATACACGGACGAGACAAGCCACACCTTTAACAGGCAGGAGGGAGACTAACGGAGCCTCGACGAGCGCAACCCCAAGATCAGGCACCAGGCAGTCCGAGCAGTCATCAGGTTCAGCGCAGGCCTGACCCGCATGCTCGCAAGCCGATGCGACATCTTCACAGGGGCAATGTTCGTGTGCCAAAACGCTCACCGAGGCCAAAAGCAAAAAAGCCAGGCAGGCGAAGAATCTGGTGGGAGCGAAGAACACTGGATTCAGATTTCGAGCCTTGTCAGAGATGTCAAGCGAGCCGAGCACGCTTAAGGCCCGCTAAGGGTGCGAACCGCCATTTCTAGGCTTACCAGAACCTCAGACCGTGAAGTCGAACACCATGACGCGTTCGAGGTTCGGGACCACGACGAGCTTCACGCGCTCATGCTCGGGGTGCGGGAGGTACGTGTCGCGGCTCTGAGGGGAATCAAAGGTCATGACGAAGCCATGCGTAAAGCCGTCATTCAGGCCTTCATCGCTCTGATAGACGCCATGCTGCATGGTGAGGAGCCCCGGGATCTTACCGACCATGCCGCGCATCTCCGCAAAGCAATGTTCGATAGTCGCCGGCGTGACGCCCTGTTTGAAAACAAATGTGCCGTAGTGGAAGACCATTTTACGAGGGGTTGGGGGATTGGGGGTTGGGGTTGGGGGATAAATGAGAGTGCAGAGTACGGAGTATAGAGTACGGATAGTGGGTCTCAGTAATCTGCACTCAGTAATCTGCACTCTGTAATCTGTAATCCGTACTCTTCTCTTCGCAGTTACTTCTGCGAAACCCAGCTCAACGCATTGAGTAGTAACTTCTGGTAAGCGGGGTGATCATGGCTGTGTTCGTCGTGACCCAGAGCGATGCAAACGACGCGGGCCTTGGGCTGCTTGACGACCCAGACGGAGGGAAGAATGGCCGACTGATCGGGCTTAGGATTCTGACGAGGGATGGTGCCAAGGACTTCGGCGCCTTCCGGACGGGTGAGCTCGATGTTGTAGCTTTCGTCACGAATATTGAAGGTCGCCGGGACGCCCGCCATGACAGGGTGCGTAGGCTTGGTCACGGTGAACGGGAATTCGCTGTGTCCGTGACTACGGGAACCACCGCAGACGAACTCGTCGTTATACTTGGTCTCGAGGGGCCAGTTATACCAGGTGGCGGCGTGCAAGAGGACGACGCCCTTTCCTGCAGCGGTGAAGTCACGGATGGCCTTCTGGAACTCAGGCGTACCGAACTGGCCGTGGTTGCCGCTGAAGAGGAAGAGGTCCGCCTGAGGGAGTAGCTCAAGGGTTTCCTTGAGGTTAGGGGTCGCGGCGACGTCATAGCCGGCGGCCTTGGCCACCTGGGCGTCCGTGCCGAGGAAGAACTTCGGGAAGTGGTGCGAACTGCCGGCACCAGCCACGAGGACGCGGAGCTGACCAGCCTTACGAGCGGCAAACTTCTGACCCGTCGGAGCCGTGGTGCGAGGGTTGTCCGCCGGGAGGTCTTCGTCCTTCACGGTCGGACCCTTGGCCTTCGCCTTGCCCTTCGCCGGAGCAACGGCCGGGACAGCGGACTTCACAGGATTCGGAGCGCCGCCGATTTCAGCGGTGATCGCGACGGTCGTTGGAGCCACGGTGTTACCGGGGCTGGTCAGGATGATCTTCTCGATGATCTCGGTGCCTTCCACCGGCAAGACGAGCGTGCGCACGTGGTGGTTCTTCACCAGACCCTGCGCGAGCTTTGAACCCGAGACATCCGCGTCATCCGGATAATAATCCGCGAAATCGCGGCCGGCCATCTGGGTGACGACCTGCTTGCGGCCGCCAACAAAGCGAATCTCGACCGTCATGGCCGGCAAACCACCGATGCCTGCCCAACCACCAACGGCGCCCAAGAAGTGGAGACGGGTAGCCGAGACACCGACAGGGATTTCCACGGTCTGTGGAAAGGACTGCGCATAGGCACGACCCGCCCCGCCCTTGAGGACGATGACGTTCTTGCCGTCCTTCGCCTTAGCTGGGTCAACAATGTTGTAGGGCACGCCATTGGCGGTGACCTGACCAAACTTCACGAACGGGAGCGTGTCGCCCTTGGTCTCGCGGCTGGCGTAGAGGCCCCAGCGGGTGTCCGCCGTCATGGCCGCCGAGAGGTCGAGTAAGGTGAAGTTGCCGACGGTGACGCCTTCGTTGCTAACCGCAGTGGAGCGAATGTAGGCAATGAGATTGCGTAAGCCTTCGGCGCCGAGGGCTTCAAAACCTTCAGGCATCAGGGAGGTTTCCACGCGAGTGCGGGAAGCGATGTCGGCTACCTTGACTTCGACGATGACGCCCGCGGCCATCTTCAGCTTCATGGCGACTGGGTTCTCGCTGCCGATGAGAGCGGAATAGAGGGTGCCGTCCTTCAACTTAATATTCCAAGTGCGGTGCTCGTCGTCGACCATGCGATTGGGGTCCACGATGTGCACGAGGAGCTCCGAGGCCGGGTGCGAGCCAATGCCTTGGAGGTTAGGACCGACGTCATAACCAACCTTACCAATCATGTGACAGGTCTGGCAGGCAGCGACAAAGAGCTCCTTGCCCTTGGCGATGTCGCCCGGCTTTTCGACTTCAGCCCGCAGCTTGGAGATGATTTCATCCTTGGAGCTATTGCTGCCCGCGTTGAGCTTCGCAAAGACCGCGGTGGCGCGCTTAGAGATCGCCTCATCCGGGTGACGGGTCAGCTGGGAAGACTGCAGCGTACCGAGCTGCATCGGCGAGAGCGACTTGGCTTCGAGGGCATCGAGCACGAGGCC
>CAITUF010000270.1 GCA_903895475.1 uncultured Opitutia bacterium
ACTTGAGCACGGGCGCACCGCCGGCGTTGAGCCGCGCGATGGCTTCGTGCGCTTCTTCGTATTGCAGCGCGAAGTGGCAGGTATCGTACGCGATGCCGAGGTGCGCGTCGACGAGGCCCTTGGCGGGCTCTTCGGCGCGGAGCTGTTCGAAAAGGCGGAGCGCCTCGGGCGTGTTCTCGGCGTGGCCGATCGGCTCGGGCTCGAGCGCGAGGCGCAGGTGCGTACCGGTGCGATCGCGCAGGCGGGCAAGGTGTTCGGCGCACGCGAGCAGGTTACGACGCATGACCTTGAGCTCGTCGGCGTTGCGGCCGAAACCCTTGAACGAACCCGGTAACGTACTGACGGTGCCAACCTTATCGGGCGGACCAAACGCGGCGAGGAGGTCGAAGAGGCGGTTGGTGTATTCGAGACGCGGTGCTTCGCACCAGTCCGGCGCGAAGACGTTATCCTTCACGGCCTGGCCATGGAACGGGCCGAACGGGAAGCCGTTGATCCCGGCGACGACGCAGTTTTCCTTGTCGAGCCAGGCGCGGAAGGCCGCGAGCGTGGCGGGCACGGCAAGTTCCTTCGCGGCGAGGTCACCGAGGCGCAGGCCAAGGACGTACGTCTTGCCGGGCGAGACGCGGTCGCGCACGCGGAGCGCGTGGTCGCGCAGGCCGGCGAACGTCTCAACCCACCCGTCGCCGCGGTGGACGTTGGTGCAGTAGGCGAGGGAAAGTCCGGACGTGAGCTTCACGCGGGTCAGGCCTGGGCGGCGGGGTCCTGGAAACGCGGCGACTGCGAGAGGAACTTCACCGGGTTGCCGTAGACGAGGCGGTCGATGGCGGCGGCGGAGTGGCCGCGGCGACGCATCTCCTGCGCGGCCTTGGGCACGGACAGCGGATCGCTGTGGCCCCAATCGCACGCGCTGTTGAGCCAGACGCGTTGGGCGGAGACGGATTCAATCATGTCGACGGCGCGCACGGGCGTGGACTTCGATTCGGGATAAAGCGTGATGCCGGCCCAGAAACCCTGGTCGAGCACCTCGTGGATCGTGTGCTCCTCGACGTGGTCGATGATGACGCGCTCGGGACGCACGCCGGAGTGGGCCTTGAGGACGTCGGTGATGAGGCGGGTGCCCTTGCGCTTGTCCTCGAGATGCGGCGTGTGCACGAGGATCAGCTGGTCGTGCTTCACCGCGAGCTCGATGTGCTGCTCGAGGATCTTCATCTCGTTGCGCGTGTTCTTGTTGAGGCCGATCTCGCCGATGCCGAGCACGGTGGGCGCGCCGATGAACTGCGGGATGAGCGCGAGGACGTCGGCGGCGAGCGCCATGTCCTCGGACTCCTTCGGGTTGATGCAGAGCCAGGAGTAATGCGGCAGGCCGTAGCGCGCGGCGCGCTTGGGCTCGATCTGCGTCAGCTGGCAGAAGTAGTCGTAGAAGCCGTCGGCGGACTTGCGGTCGAAGCCGGCCCAGAAGGCGGGCTCGCAGATCGCGGCGCAGCCGGCGAGGGCCATGGCCTGATAGTCGTCGGTGGTGCGGCTCACCATGTGGCCGTGCGGTTCGATGTAGCGCATGGTCGGGGCTTACTAGAGGCCGGGCCAGACGCCCGAGGCGGCCTTGGTATCGGCCTTTTCGATCGGAGCGACGGAAGGGTCGCTCCAGAGCGTCAGGATGCGGGCGACGCGGCCTTCGTCCTTCTCCAGAAGAAGCGGGAGGGCGGCGCGGAGGCCGCGGACGCGGTGATCGTCGCCGCCGGCGGCGCGGTCGAGGCGGTCGAGGAAGGCCGCCAGGTCGAGCAGCTTATACCGCGCGTCCATGAAATGCAGGTC
>CAITUF010000271.1 GCA_903895475.1 uncultured Opitutia bacterium
AGGGCGAGACGCATCGGTGGGTTCAGGGCTGCTGGAACCTCTCTCCGTAGGCGGCCGGGCGGAGGGATTGCTTGTCGCCGGCATGATCGAGGTAGGCGCGGACGGTTTCGCCTTTCTCCAGCACCTTGGCCTCGTCTGGGCCAGGGGGAGGGTTCTTCAATTCCATGACCTTGTAGGCGACTTTGACCACGTCCCCGGGCTTGTGGCCGGCCTTGGAGCGGATGACCGACTGGATGCTGGCGGTGACCTGAATGTCGAGTCGTCGGCCGTCCTTGAGCTCGGTGATCTTGACGTCGACCTGGTCGGCCTTGATGACCAGCGCCTCCGCCGCCTCCTCTTGCAGACGACGGATGTGGTCTGGCGAGATCGCGGCGTGTAGGGTGGTGAGGGCGAGGAGTAGGTAGGCTAGCGTGGTGCGCATGGGAAATCAGCGTTGGGATTCGATCCAAGGGACGAGTTTCTCGGCCCAGGCATGGGCGTGGGCCTTGAGCCCCTCGCCGGAGAAATGAACGCCTTGACCGCCGTTATCCCGTAGCGGGCCGCGGAGGGCATCGGAGTCCGGCCCTTCGAGCGCAACCTTGTCCTTCCAAAGGCTGGCTTGGGCGGAACGAATATCCTCGGAACCGACGTCCGTGGGGCCGTGGTAACTGACTTGGGCCACGAACCAAGGAGCAGTCCGTTGGCTGTCCTTGTTTGCACCGGCGATGAGCTTGGTCAGATATTCCGCATACAGTTTGCCGGACAGCGTACGCGTTTGGTCTTTCTGGTTGGCGTCGCTTTCGCCTTGGTGCCAGAGCACCGCGCGGAAGGACGGCACGGATTGCATCCGCTTGACCAGCATCGCATAGGCCTTGCCGTCTGCTTCCCATGCGCCGTCGGCGGTCTTGCGCACGCGACTCACGATGGTCGGCGGGTTCGGGAAGGGGACGCCGGTGGGGAGCCATTCCCGGACGCTGGTAGCTCCAATGCCACAGGGGATGAAGCCGATCGGCACGCCAAGGCGCTTCTGGAGTTCGTCGCCGAGGGCGGGCAAAATACTGCCGCCGCCGCCGGAAGCTCCGGGTTGCGGGTCGCTGCATGGTTGCCAAGTGCCCTTAGGTGTCAGCGTGAATACTTGGTCGGATGTGGCCTTGGTCATGACGGCGCCGTGGTTCGCGGAGTTGGACTGACCTGTCACGACGAAGACCTCGCCGATGCCAAACTGGACCTTGGACGTGCTGGCCAGCGGTTGCTTGTCGCGGACAGCGCGGGCTTCGAGCGTATGCATGCCCTTGGGGAGGTCGAGGGTTTGGGAGAAGCTTTGGACGACGATAGTGCCAGGGTTTTCCATCGTCGGCACGGGCTTCCATTCGCCTCCATCGAGGCGGATCTCCACGCTGACCGGTGTGTCCGACTGGACTTCGCCGCCCACCAGCACGCGGCCAGCGTTGGCGGTCTGTCGCTGCAGGACTGCCTGGCTGGCTGGGCTGGTCAGGCGCAACGTCGGTTCCGCCGCGATGAGCGCGCCCATGCTGAGGAGCAGGGCGAGGAAGGCGACAGGCTTAGGTGCAAGGTGCATGGCTGTTTGAGCGCGGAGTTACTTCCCCACTTCCACCGAGGGTGCTTGCGGCGAGGTGACGGCATTCAGGCTGAAGTCAACGGGCTGGCCTTTACGCTGACGGGCCAGCCAGGCGAGTGCGGCGGACGGTTCGGAATCATGACCGCCTTCGAAGACCGTTACGCGGGCGTTGCCTGAGCTGCGCCGAAAGAGCACGGCTTTTTGACGCTC